>CANFWR010000177.1 GCA_947450865.1 Cytophagaceae bacterium | reverse complement strand
TGTCATTATCCTTGTCTTGAATGCTACTATTTCGACACTGTGATTTAAACACAGTATCTCTTCTTTATTTCTATCAACACGTCAAAGAACTCTTGTACCTCGATATAAACCAAACAAAGCAACCCGCTCTGTCGTGAACTTAATCACACAATCTACTCTCAGTCTTGCCCTAGAAACCTTCTGTTCCTAGCGATTGGGAGTGCAAAGATGTAGGATTATTTTATTATTAACAAATCATGAACAAAACTTTTTCAAGTATTTCTCGTAAATGGCTGAGAATCAAGAGAGGATTTTTTAAAATATTTTGACACAACTAGCATATCGCGAAATAATCCTACCTTTGTGCGAGAAATGGGTGCAGAGATTTTGGCCTAAATAATTAACAGAACATGAAAGACTATCATATCGTATACGAAGACAATCACCTCCTAATCGTGAATAAGCGGGCTGGAATTCTCGTACAGGGCGATAGTACTGGAGATGTGACGCTGACGGATGTGCTGAAAGACTATATCAAGGAAAAATACCAAAAACCTGGTGCCGTATTCTTGCACCCCGTGCATCGCTTAGATCGCCCGGTCAGTGGTTTGGTGATTTTTGCACGTACCTCTAAGGCCTTAGAACGTATGATGGAGATGTTCCGTAAGCGGGATATCCAAAAAACCTATTGGGCCGTGACGCGAAAGAAACCCTATCCAGAGAAAGGGAAATTAACGCATTGGTTGCTAAAGAATGAGGCGAAGAATACGACTACTGCGTATGATTACCCGGAAGACAAAGCCTTGAAAGCGGAGTTGAATTATAAGATTTTGGGGAAAATCAATCTACACTACTTAGTGGAGGTAGAGCCGATCACTGGAAGACCACACCAAATTCGGGTACAATTAGCTTCTTTGAATTGCCCGATTCGTGGCGACATTAAATATGGTTATGATAAACCGAATGTAGATGCGAGTATTAATTTACATGCACGCCGTTTGTATTTCATCCATCCGATTAAGAAAACACCGATTATCTGCAAAGCGTCTGTTCCGGAGAATCCGTTCTGGGAAGAATTTTTGGAATTAGATAACGATGAGTTCAAGATGAAAAACTTGGATCACTTATACGAATAAAAAAAGGAGCTTACATAAGCTCCTCTAAGGTTGTATTTTCTAAAACGGATAAGTTCGCGTCCCTCCATTTCGTTAAGACCGTTCTCAGTTGGCATGTTTCTTCGTCAGCACAGTCATCGCATTTGCCGTAGAAGTGCAGTGAGACACACAAAGCTGGGGCAATAGGGCCATCCACAATTCTGATGATTTTCGCAAAAGTAACTTCCGCAGGAGGAATGCGCAGGTAATAACCGCCGCCTTTCCCTTTTTGGGACTGTAAAATTCCGTGATTACGTAATTCTAATAAAATCGCTTCGAGGAATTTCTTCGGTATCTTCTCTGATTCAGCGATATGCGAAATCAATAAGGGCCCTTTCTCATAGGATTGCGCCAATACTTTTAAAGCCTTTAAAGCATATTTTGCCTTCTTCGAAATCATAGTTCTGTTGATTGTTAACCAAAGCTAAGCAAATTTCAGGAATACTCCATTAGTCCGCTCGATTAAGTACTAATTCTGGTACAAGTTTGCGGGCAAAAAAAAAGGCTAGCTCGAAAGCTAGCCATTTTACGTAATTCAAATGAATTAGAAACGGAAGTGAGAGAACGCTTTGTTCGCTTCTGCCATTCTGTGTGTATCATCTTTCTTCTTCACTGCTGCTCCCTCACCTTTCGATGCTGCAATGATTTCGTTCGCTAAGCGATCCATCATTGTTTTGTCACCACGCTTACGCGCGTAACCGATTAACCACTTCATTCCCAATGAAACTTTACGTTCAGCTCGTACTTCTGTTGGTACTTGGAAGTTTGCTCCACCCACGCGACGGCTCTTAACCTCCACTGATGGCATCACATTATTCAATGCTTTTTTCCAAGTTTCTAAACCGTTTTCTTTTGTACGCTCCTCTACTTTATCTAACGCATCATAAAAGATGGTAAATGCTGTAGATTTCTTTCCATCGTACATTAAGTTGTTTACAAACTTAGTTACTAATACATCCTTAAATTTAGGATCTGGTAATACGTAGCGCTTTTTTGGTTTCGCCTTTCTCATTTTGTTAGTTTTTTAAAATCGACCCAACCTTCTGCTTTAACGAAGCATACTGGATCTTTCTGTTAATAAATTATTTCTTTTTACCTGTTGGAGCTGCTTGACCTGGTTTAGGACGTTTAGCACCATACTTCGAGCGAGATTGTAAACGACCAGAAACACCGGCTGTATCTAAAGCTCCACGAATGATGTGATAACGTACACCTGGTAAGTCTTTTACACGACCACCACGGATCAATACGATCGAGTGCTCTTGTAAGTTGTGACCTTCACCTGGAATGTAGGCATTCACCTCTTTTTGGTTTGTTAAGCGAACACGAGCTACTTTACGCATCGCTGAGTTTGGTTTTTTAGGAGTAGTCGTGTATACACGAGTACAAACCCCTCTTCTTTGTGGACAAGAATCCAAAGCTGGTGACTTAGATTTCCAAGTCATTTGCTCACGTCCCTTGCGCACTAATTGCTGAATAGTTGGCATTTTGGAATAATTACCGTTTAAATTTTAAAATTCTTTTAATCCCTGCAAGCGCGTCAAACTCAATAAGATAGAGTTATCCCACACTAATGGGGGTGCAAAGTTAACAATAAGATATAGAAATCAAAAGGGGAAAATGAAAATTATTTCAAAAACCCGCGGATTCCCATTTCCAAACCACGTAACTCCGCTAAACCGCGCAAACGACCGATGGCCGTGTAGCCTGGATTTGTCTTCTTTCCTTCTTGCAAATCATCTAACATCCGATGACCGTGATCTGGGCGGAATGGCAAGCGAAAATCTTTACGACCTGACGCGATGCGCTTGTCCTGCTCATTCACCAAGCCTTTCATTACCCCGAACATATCCACATCGCCATCTAAATGGTCTGCTTCATGGAAATTTCCA
>CANFWR010000176.1 GCA_947450865.1 Cytophagaceae bacterium | reverse complement strand
GCAATTTGGTTTAACACCTGCCCTTTATAAGGTATTAATTTAGGTAAAACGACATCAAAGGCAGAAATGCGATCTGATGTAATCATTAATAAATGGTCGCCAATTCCGTATACATCACGCACTTTTCCTTTGTAAAAAGAAGTTTGATTAGGGAATTGATAAGGTGCTGGATTCATGGTTTGGCTAATTAGTAGATAAGATTCTTCTGCTTTTTCTTCATTAAATCAAGTAAAGATAAGGCTTCTTGCGTATTAATTTTTTGAGTTTGGCTGATCATTTGTGCAGAAGAGGATTGTTTCTTCAATTTGTTCTGAGGAAAATTGATTGTGTACAATTCATAAGCTTTCACAAGCGTATCCACATTTCCATTTTGGATAATCGATCGATGTAAATCGGCATACCCTTCTTTCGAATCACCATTCATTGCCATAAAATAACTGTACAATATGTCATTATTTATACTGTGATCTTTGATTAAATATTTTTGAGCCTGTTTTGTGTTTTGATGCGTTTTTAATTCTAATACAGCAATTAGATGTTCTATTTCTGGATTGGTGAAAATAGATAATTTCTGAATTTGCTTCGCATTATATAAGGCTTGGGTATAGTGATGCGCAGTGATTTGTTTGTTCAATTGAACTATTTGAGCATTATACTCTTCAGATGATTTGGAGAATAAACCATCGTAAAATAAAATGAAGAGATAAAATAAGGTAGAAAACATCTAAATTTTAATGGCTTTGGCCGTAAAAACAATATCAATAAATAGCAATAACAGAATTAAAATTACTAAATAAATTCGCACGTAGGAGCTTCCAATCCAGCTATTTATGCTATTTGTAGAAAAAATAGAGGACTTATTCATATCATCAGATAGTGACTTCCAACGATGATTTGATAATACGAATATGTCAAATTGATCTTCTTTGGGATGAGATGGCAATTGCTCTGCTAGTAATCGTTTAGGATGTTCCGAAGTAGTTTCATTAGCTCTTTCGACTAAATTCAAAAATGAATCACGGTTCGTAGCAGGAATTACTTGTAGAAATTGATTCTCTTCTGGTTCATAGATAGATAAGCCATAGGTGCTATTTTCAGGCAATTCTTTCACTTTTTCTACTAATAAATTCCAAATTAAACTAGAACTATTAGCCGAAATGACCAATAATGTAGTTCCTAATTTAGAATTCTCTACATCCTTATTCTGCTTAACCTCGATAGAATAAAAGCAGAGAATAAGTAAACTTACAAGCGATATAAATCGAAGTATATACTTGAAAACAAGAACCCTCGAAATTTGAAATACCTTACCTCTGGCTAGGTAATATTTATAACCGATTAATAGCGAAGAGCCTAAAAACAATCCAACCAATAAAATACCTATTTCCTTTAAATTCATAAAAGGGGGTAAATTCAATTAAAATTAAATTGCTATTTTTACAATTCTATCAAAAATAGCATGGATATATTAAAAAGTAAGCGTCTCGATCACCTAAAATATGAAATTCGTGGACCGGTTTATGATAAAGCATTAGCTCTTCAAAATCAGGGTTACAAGATCACTTCATTAAATATTGGTAATCCCGCCGCCTTTGGCTTTGAGACGCCTGACGAGATTGTCCATGATATTATCGTAAATATACGAAATGCGCAGGGATATGTTGATTCCCGTGGTTTATTTGCTGCACGTAAAGCGGTAATGCAGTATTACCAAAACCTGGGTGTAAAGAATATCTTGATGGAAGATATTTACATTGGAAATGGAGTTAGTGAATTGATTTCATTAGTCATGACCGCTTTGCTGAATACAGATGATGAAGTATTGATTCCCTCCCCCGATTATCCTCTTTGGACTACGGTAGCTGGTTTAGCTGGCGGCAAAGCAGTACATTATATTTGTGATGAGGCAAATGATTGGGCTCCAGATTTAGCGGATATGGAATCAAAAATTACGCCTAGTACCAGGGCAATTGTTTTAATTAATCCGAATAATCCTACAGGAGCAGTCTATTCTAAAGAAACAGTTAAACAAGTGGTAGCTTTAGCAGCTAAGCATCAATTAGTTCTTTTTGCTGATGAAATCTATGATAAGATTTTATATGATGGGACTTCTCATCATACTGCAGCTGGTTTATCAGATGATATTTTAATTATCACGATGGGTGGTTTGTCTAAAAATTACCGTGCTGCTGGCTTTAGGGGTGGTTGGATGATTTTAACGGGTGCAAAACACAAAGCAAAATCCTATATAGAAGGGTTGAATTTCCTGTTTAGTACGCGTTTATGTGCCAATGTGATTACACAATATGGTATTCAAACAGCTTTAGGAGGATATCAATCAATTAATGACTTAGTAGCTAAGGAAGGTCGTTTAAACCGCCAAATGAACCTTGCTTACGAACGAATTAATGCCATTGATGGCGTAAGTGCAGTTAAGCCTAAAGGGGCTTTGTATTTATTCCCTAAAATAGATTTGGCTAAATTTAATTTCGAAGATGACGATCATTTTGTGATGTCTTTGTTAGAAGAACAAAAAATTCTAGTAGTAGGTGGCCAGGGTTTTAATTATAAAGGAAAAGATCACTTTAGAATTGTGTTTCTTCCTCACGTAGAGCAATTAGGCGTTGCGTTGGATAAAATTGCGCTTCACTTTGAAAACTACCGCAAATGATTTTTAACGAATTCTCTCGGAAACAAAAGTTATTCATATTCCTTTTTGGGGTATTCTTAACGAATGCAATCGTTGCTGAGATTATTGGCGTTAAAATTGTTAGTATTGAACGTACGCTTGGATTTTCTCCGCTTCATTGGGCCACACCATGGGGAGATTTTTGGGATTTGAATCAAACAGCTGGGGCATTAAACTGGCCTCTTGTTTTTATTACGTCAGATATCATTAATGATTATTTTGGTAAAAAGGGAGTTCGGTTTATTTCTTTTACCACTGCCCTATTTATCGCTTTTTCATTTCTCATTATTTACACAGCTACCTTGTTAGTCCCAGCTGATTTTTGGGTGGAGGTAAATAAAGGTTC
>CANFWR010000175.1 GCA_947450865.1 Cytophagaceae bacterium | reverse complement strand
GCCTTCGTTTTCTTCACTCGCAAAGAGATTTCGCTGTCGAACTACACGACAGTCTTCTTTCAACAATTGTTGGGGCTGATTCCCTACTTAGGAATTGTGTTCTTGTTCAAACTATTTGTCCCTACGCTATTATTGCGTTTGCTGGTGATAGGGGTGTTTTCGTTGGCTTGGTTTGTGGTTTTGCAGCTGATGATCTTGCCGGATACGGTGTTTCGTACGCAATGGAATCGCCTAGCGGATCGCTTTAACAAAGAGGAATAAACTGGCACGCAGCTGGAAATAGGTCTTCCCGTACTCCGCGTACAACTCAATTTGATCTTGAATTTTCGCTTTGTCCATATAAGGCAAATCCAAATTCGTATACAGGCGTTTCATCGCCGCTTTCCAGGATGCAAAATCCTTCATCACCGGCACCCCATCGTACAAGTCTAGGTTAAAGTCTAATAAGGCTTGTCTCTCTTTTATTTTTCCTCCCACCTGCTGGTTTGCGTGGCTGCGGTACTGAAATAGTTTCTCCGGGTTTGCTTTAAGGGTATTTTTTGCCGCAAAATAGAGCCCAATCCATCCATCGTGCAATAATCCGGGGATTTGTGGGATGTCTTTTTCCAAGAGTTCTGGATTTCGCTTAAAAGCTAATCCCGCGCCCGTCACAACATTGTCTACGCGTCTTTCGAAATCCGTTAGTTCAACTTGGCCATATGGAAAACCAATAATATCCCATAAAGTCATTCCGAATTGGGTTTCTCCCACTTCATCAATGATGTCTGCATTACTAATAACGGAATCTGAATCAGGATTCTCCTGGAAAAAGGCAAGCGTCTTTTCTACTTTGGAAGGTAACCAGACATCATCCTGATCTGCTAAGAAAATAAGATCACCCGTAGTCTTGCGTAGGCATTGCTGCATATTCGCTACGGTGCCTAGGTTTTTCTCGTTAAAAAAGAGTTGAATGTGAGGATGAGAAGCCGCATAGGCGGCTAAAATCTCCCGCGTACCATCCGTCGATCCATCATCGCAGACGATTATTTCGTGAACGGGAATACTTTGACCTAATATCGAATCCATTTGCGCCTTTAGATAAGCCGCACCCTGGAAGGTGATCATGGAGACGGAGAGTTTCATAGGATGCTTCGAAGGTAGGAGGGGAAATTTTGAACTTGAATGACTTCAGAGGGCAGAAATAAAAAAGGAGCTACATCGTTCGCCATTTCGTTCATATTTAGGTTAGAGCAATGACTCAAAATTGCTTCCTTTAATTGTGCAGGGGTCTTTATGCCCAGTTTCTGTTCTAAATAGGAGTAGTCAGGCTCCTTAATTTTGGACAAAATAAAAACAATATCGTAAAAATCCCTCCCTTTATTTCTAGGACGATTCAAAACGGCATAATATTTCTGAGCTAATAGGGTTTCTAATGGCGTCGTAAAAATCTGCGTAAACACGTCAAACTTGTTCAAGAAGATTAAATTAGGCTCGTATGCGTAATTTTGTGGTTCGGTATCTAACTGAAGTAGAATTTTTTCTTCCGAGTGACCTGACATGCCCAAATTGAATAACACGGACGGGAAGCGAATGTAGCAATGAAAGGCACCTTTAAACACCGTTTTGATCTCTACCTGATATCCCTCAGCGCTTAGTTTTAGTATGATTAGTTCGGCGAGTTCGTCGAATTCACTCGTACTCATTCCCTTGTTGTCAAAATCCAAATCCTCTGAAAAGCGCTGATTCCCATGCACAATTCTCAAATTCGTGCCACCTAAAAAGATGAGTTTGGCAGCAAATATGCTCGTATAGATTATCTCGAGAAGTTTATATTGTAAGTACTCCCGGATGATAAATCTGCCTTTTGAATGTAATGAAATCGGATAAGCCGATTGTATGGAATTATAGCTGAGCATAGTGGTAGGTTTGCTTAAATACCTGCACTCTTTTTTCCAAAGCACGGGATTTAAATAGGCTCAAATATGACATAAATTTTCCTAAATCTATTCCTGCTAAAACATCGGTGTTAAATCGAAGCGCTTCCATATCTGCCACTGTTTGGATTTCAGAATGGAGATACAAGTAATCTAAAATAGCTTTTTCTAGCTCCGCCATTAATATGGGCTGCTGATTTGTAGAGAGCGTTTTGTATCCAAAAAAGAGACTATTCTTAATGGATCGATAGGTAAAATTACCTCGATCATTTTCAAAATGGGATGTTTTTTTTGTGGTGACCGAGGTGGTACTAAAAGTAGCCTCTGGAATCAGTCCATAGTAGTCAAAAGCAGACTCTAGTGAGATGTAAGAGGGTTTGCTCAGCAAATTCGCTACCCTAAATTGTGAGAATTCCGATTGCTCCATTTTGGCAAAACAATACCACTTATTTGATAATTTTTGAAGATAATTTTTCGCTTGCCATTCCACCAGACGCCTGGAGTCGAAGTGTGGAAATGCTTTATAAATGTCTTGCGTGCTGAAAACACCGAAGACTTCCATTTGTTCCAAGAAGGCCAGAAAGCTTATTCTGTTTCTCATAATTGTTATAATTAACAAATATAAGAAACGTTTTAATATAAAAGTGTGCATTACTAATATAAACTAGTTTATATTAGTAATGCACACTTTGTGTTTTGTACAAATCTCCCCTTTTGTTCAGCACCGGATTATTCCTAACTTTGTTTATGAAGTTTTTGCTGTCGCTTTGTTTCGTTTTGTGTTTGTTTGGGAACCCAATATGGGCCCAAAATGCCATCCCCGTCGGATTCTCTGACATCGATGAACAAGTTCGCAATCTGCAATTATTAGGCAAAGTAGACGCAAATCAGTCCATGCTAGCCAGGCCCTTTTATTCTACGGGAAAGCAAAGTTACCAAGATCTATATCGGTTAATCGATCCCGCATCAAATGACTCCATTAAGAGATATAAAAAAGGCCTATTTCAGGCGATTTTATTACCCGCATCTCTTTCTCAAAAACTGAATACCTCCCGCCCTTATGGCTGGAACGATCAGGCGATGTCCATTTCGAATGGTTACCAAATGCAGGCTAGCGCCGGTATTTATGCTCGTTTTAGCATTTTACAT
>CANFWR010000174.1 GCA_947450865.1 Cytophagaceae bacterium | reverse complement strand
TGACCGCAACCACTATTCCACTCTGACGCAAATAAATGCGACTAATATCGATCAGCTTACTGTGGCTTGGGAATACAATCTTCCAGATTCTGGCCAAATGCAGGTCAATCCACTGATCATAAAGGGAGTACTTTATGGAGTCAGTTCTACTGTGCAGGCATTTGCTTTAGATGCTGCTTCTGGTAAAGAAATATGGCGCTTCGGTGATCCCTTAAAAAACTGGGCAAGTACTTCCAGAGGAGTGAGCTATTGGACTAATGGGATAGAGAAACGCATTTTATATACGGCAGGGCCTAATCTTTGGGCTTTAGACGCAGCGACTGGAAAGCCGATTCCTAGTTTTGGCGATCAGGGAAAAATCGATTTACACTTGGGATTACCCCCTATTGCTGCCAATAAATTCATCATTTCAAATACACCCGGAACTATATACCACAACCTCATCATTATGCCCGTACGGCTATCTGAGGGTGCTGATGCCGCTCCTGGAGATATCCGCGCATTCGATGTGATGACCGGCAAATTAGTTTGGACCTTTCATACGATTCCTTATCCTGGAGAATTTGGATATAGTACGTGGCCAAAAGATGCCCATTTAAATACCAAAACAGGAGCAGCAAACAATTGGGCCGGAATGGCGGTCGACAATGAAAGAGGAATACTTTTTGTTCCTACCGGATCTGCGGGATATGATTTCTATGGAGGAAACCGAAAAGGATCTAATCTTTTTGCGAATTGCTTGATCGCCTTGGATGCGAAAACAGGGAAGCGCCTTTGGCATTTCCAAACGACACACCACGACCTTTGGGACCGTGATTTACCTGCTCCCCCAAATTTACTTACGGTAACGCATCGCGGAAAAAAGATTCCTGCGGTGGCTCAAATAACAAAACAGGGCTTCGTTTTTCTTTTTGACCGTGTCAGCGGAAAACCCCTATTCCCCATCATCGAAAAAAAAGTACAAGGTTCTTTATTGAAAGGGGAAAAAGCCTGGTTAACACAACCCTATCCTACTATTCCTAAACCATATGCTCGATTATCATCTGATATTAAGAATAATGACGTTAATCCGTATGCAGAAAACAAGGAGGAACTCATACAAACCTTAACCTCTTTAAACAAAGGCTGGCACGATGCACCCAGTGAAAAAGGGAATCTCATTTTACCTGGATTTGATGGAGGTGGAGAATGGGGTGGCGCGGCAGCAGACCCTGACGGAATTCTCTACATAAATAGTAACGAGATGGGTTGGATACAAAAGATGGTTCCATCCAAAATAAGTAGTTTAAATCCAGGCGAAAAAGCCTACCAAACCTATTGTCAATCTTGCCACGGTGCAGACAGAAAAGGGAACCCATTGAGTGGTTACCCATCCTTATCAGCTATTTCAACCAAAAGATCAAAAGCCTATATCCAACAATACATCAACAACGGAAAAGGAATGATGCCAGGGTTCAACCATCTATCCAAACAGGAAAAGGATAATATTCTGTCTTTTATAAACGATGAAATACCCAAGGAAGTGGCTCCATCAAATGCTGCTAACTATGTCTCCCCTTTCCAAATGACGGGATACCACAAATTCTTAGATTCGAAGGGCCTACCAGCTCTTAGCCCTCCTTGGGGAACCCTTAATGCGATCGATTTAAATACCGGGAAATACCTTTGGAAAATACCCTTTGGTGATGAACCAGCCTTAGCCCAAAAAGGAATAACCGGAACAGGTGCTGAAAATTATGGTGGTCCTATTGTAACAGCCAGTGGCTTATTGATTATAGGAGCCGCAAAAGATGGAAAATTACGCATCTATGCCAGTAAAACAGGAAAGCTGCTACGGACAATTACCTTGCCAGCAGCAGCTTTCGCGACACCCACCACTTATGCAGTGAATGGCAAACAATATATCGTCATCGCTTGTGGAGGAACGAAATTAGGCACTCCTAAAGGCAATAAATACATCGCCTTCAGCCTCTAATTATTCTTTTACAATCGTAGTTGCAAAAGGTTTTCCAGATGAAATTACGTGCAAAACGTATTTACCCACTCTGATACCAGAGAAATCTGTAAATACAATCTCCTTAATAGGAGCCTCATAGGTATGCTGGTAAATAACCGATCCTAATTGGTCATAAATAGCCACAAAGGTTGGTTTAGTACTTGGAACAGAGAATCCAATCGTTAATTTATCTACAAATGGATTAGGATACGTTGTGTAGATAATAGGATTTTCTTCTTGAACATTCAATTTGATGCCAGATGCAGCAATGCTTCTTTCTAATAAAGAAGGTTGTTTAAAACCTTGACGAACCACAACACCACCATTGGTAGATGTTCCTGTCACAGCACTCTGCTGTCCTATAATTTGAGAATAATACTTTCCATCTACCGTTGTAGTTGTACCACCAGAACCGATAGAAGAACTAATTACTTTTTGGGAATAAACTGCTTGAGCAGACATAACCAAAACAAATGCTATTACTAAACCTTTCATAATTTATTTATTAATTGTACCAATAAATTCTTTAATACTTAATCCTTCAAATTCAACAAAAAAGTGTTGCAAATCATCATCATTATTAAAACCTGAATCCAAATGTAAATGAGACAAACAAGATTTTTGCATACATCCTTGCCTTATTAATTGCTTAGCAAATTGAACTCGAAGACGATTCATTTCATCTGTAAAGCTAGTGAAAAGATAAAGTTCAAAAAAATCGTGCAATTCTTTTGAATCCTTTTGGACTAATTCCCCGAATTGATCCAAAGTCAAATTAGACTTCAAAAAGGGCTTTTTAAATATATAACAATCATTCACCGCTTGATCCATCTTCCACCAATAGGCCTCTTGAGGATTCAAGATACGCCTAAATCGATCTGCATTCAAATAAATTACCTCCGGAAAAAAGTAAAGCGTACAAACCATTACCATATAAGCGACTAATGATAAATACTTTATCTCACTGGGATGATTTAAAAAAGTCATACCAAAAGAATTCTCTAACCAAACACCAAAAAACACCGAACTCATCCCTACAAACACCATCCATTGGAAAAACAAAAACAATTGCAACCACTT
>CANFWR010000173.1 GCA_947450865.1 Cytophagaceae bacterium | reverse complement strand
GCTGGATGGTATTGGCAATTCAATAAGAAAAAAGGCTATAAAAATAATGGAACAACCACATCCCCTGCTTTCCCATCAGCAAACACAAATACGGAAACCGCCAATTGGGGAGCAACAACGGATCCGTGTACTCTGGAATTAGGAGCCGGCTGGAGAATTCCCACCGTTACGGAATGGACAAACGTAAACAATACGAATCTTAGACCTCAGGCTTATGCAGGTGTATTAAAAATGCACGCAGCGGGGTATTTGAGCACTGGTGTAAATAGTACGCTCAATAACCGAGGCTCACAATTTTTCTATTGGAGCTCAACCTATAGTGATGTAAACAATGCTAAAGGCCTCGTCATTTACACAACTCAAACCTACAATCAAATTTCAAATAATGATAAAGATGCGGGACTATCTGTACGTTGTATTCGAGATTAATCGGACATGAAATACGTCTTACTTTTCCTTTCTTTTTCCCTTTTAGCGCAACATCCAGTGGGAGTCTTCCCCGTTTATGATCAACCACAAGCAAGGCGTATTTCGATCGAACAAGTTTTGATTCACATCAGAGATTTAAAAGTAAAATCTGCCATTAAATATGGGGAGGCTGTTGATTTTTATTACAAAAAAATCGCTTCGATGGGTAAAAATCAGTGGATCGAAAAGCTGGAAGAATTCAGTCTAGATCCAAATTGCCCCGCTAATAGTCGGGCTAAAATCAACGAACAAATTCACCTTCTACGCACCTTGCAAGTAGGCGAAAAAGCGCCGGAGATTCAGGTGGGAGAATTCAGATTATCCGAATATATGGCTGAAAAACCCACGATTCTACTCTTATTTTACAGCCCCTCTTGCTTTCATTGTACTGAACTTTTGGTCGACTTAATCCCCTATTCTGAAAAAGTGAAATTGCGGGTCATTGCCATACAAATAGATGAAGAAATGAATCCTTGGACCTTTCCTACCCACTGGAAAACGATTAAAGCAAACGAAAAGGTGCGAAAAGAGTATGGCATATTTTCGACTCCAAGCCTATTTTTAATTCAAATGAAAAGCTTGGAAATTAGTGCGATTCCAGAAAACTTGACTGAAATAAAAAAATTCGAACATCTATTTTAGAATAAAATGATTTGCATCATTCTAATGTGTTCCTTTTTTGGGTAATTTACGACTATGAAACATATAGTCCTTTTTGCCATAGGGATCCTTCTCTTGTCTTGTGGAAAGAAGCAAGAAACTAGCCTTCCCACAGTGGGTCCCATCACTGAATCTATTTATGCCTCTGGCGTATTAAAAACAACTGACCAATACCAAGCATTTGTAACCGTGAATGGTATTGTCAATGAAGTCTTAGTTCAGGAAGGTGATTCTGTACACATCGGAAGTCCACTAGTTACCATCACAAACGAAACGCAGCGATTTAGTGCAGAAAATGCGGCATTAGCAGCTAATTTCAACGATTTTTCAGCGAATCAAGGAAAACTAGATGACGCGCGATTACTTATTGAAACAGCTAAAAATAAGTTCAGGGTTGATTCGTCCCTTTATTATCGCCAAAAAAATCTATGGGGGCAGCAAATCGGAACGAAAGTAGATTTTGAGCTTAAAGAATTAGCTTTCCAAACTTCCAAATCGAATTATTTATCCGCCATCCAGAAATACAAAGATTTAAAACGGGTGTTGGAATTTAGCTCCTCTCAGGCGAAGAAAAATCTTCAAATTTCGACGAATCAAGCACAGGATTTCACCTTGCGCTCAAAGACAAACGGAATTGTCTACAGTTTATTAAAATCAAAAGGCGAAATCGTGACTCCCCAAACGCCGATTGCTGTGATTGGTAATTTCAGGGATTTCGTATTGGAATTACAAGTGGACGAAAATGACATTCTACGTATTCAAAAAGGGCAAAATGTAGTGGTGACTTTGGACAGTTATAAAAAACAGGTGTTCGAAGCAAAAGTGACTAAGATCTCCGAAATAATGAACGAGCGCAGCAAAACGTTCTTAGTGGAAGCCAAATTCACGAAGGCGCCACCTAAATTATTCCCCAATATCACCTTTGAAGCAAATATCTTATTGAGCCAGAAAGACAAAGTCATTTTAGTTCCAAGAAATTTCCTGAAAAATGATTCCATCGTCACTTTGGCTTCTGGAGAAGAAAGAGTAGTCAAAATCGGATTAAAAGATTTCCAAAAAGCAGAGATTCTATCCGGCCTGAAAGCCACGGACGAAATAGTAAAGCCGTAATAATGAAATATAAACTCGTCTATCAGGTCGCTTTTTCTTTATTAATTGCGCGGTGGAAGCAAACACTTGTCGCTGCGATTGGTGTGACGATTAGTATCACGATGTTTATCACGGTGCTTAGCTTTATGTCAGGTCTTAACGATATGTTGGATGGTTTAATTACGAACCGGACGGCTCACGTAAGGATATACAAAGAGATTCAAATTTCAGAAAAGCAACCCGCTGATTTTATCAATCCCAAAGGGCATAATTTCGTTTCTTCTATCAAACCCAAAAATGAACTTTTAGGCATTAATAATAGCAAGACAATCATTGAAGCAATTAAGAAAGATGAGCGTGTTCTAGGGGTTGCGCCTAAAATAAATGCCCAAGTGTTTTATAATGTAGGGGCAGTGGATCTGACTGGAGCTATTTTTGGCATTGATCCGGTAGAGGAAAATCGATTATTCAAGTTTAGTGATTACGTGACATCGGGCAATTATATTGATTTGAAAAATATCCCCAATAGCATTGTTTTAGGCAAAGGAGTCGCTTCGAAAATGATGGCGAATGTAGGTGATGTCATTCAAGTGACCACCAGTAAGGGGGACCAAGTGGCGTTGCGGGTAGTAGGCATTTTCCAGTCGGGTATCCAGGACTTAGATAATGTCCAAAGTTATTGCTCCCTTTCTACTACGCAAAAACTACTAGGGCAACCGAGCAATTACATTACGGACATTCAAGTGAAATTAAAAGATATCCTTTGGGCGCCAGAAGTGGCAAAAGAATACCGTAGAATTTACGAATTGAATGCCGTAGATATTCAAACAGCAAACTCCCAATTCGAAACAGGTAGCTCTGTCAGAACGCTTATCTCTTATGCCGTGGGGATTACCCTTTTATTAGTGGCTGGATTCGG
>CANFWR010000172.1 GCA_947450865.1 Cytophagaceae bacterium | reverse complement strand
TTCTCAAAAGGCAACTTCCACCTTTCCTATGGAATGGTAGACTTACCAAGCGGCAAGATGAAGTCGCGCGAGGGAACGGTGGTAGATTCGGATGATTTGATGGCTGAAATGATTCAAACGGCTAAAGACCGCACGTTAGAATTAGGCAAAATCGATGGCTTCACCGAAGCGGAATCAAACGAATTATTCCATAATCTGGGATTAGGAGCCTTGAAATATTTCCTATTAAAGGTAGAACCGAAAAAGCGCATGTTATTTAACCCAGAAGAATCAATCGATTTTCAAGGTAATACAGGCCCTTTCATTCAATATACGCACGCACGGATTTGTTCTATTTTACGCAAAGGGGGCAATATTGCCGCTGTTTCTACCGATTCAGACTTAGCAGAATCGGAACAAGAATTAATTTATTTATTAGGCGAATACAAGGCAACTATTGCACAAGCTGCAGCTAACTTTGCTCCATCGGTGATTGCCAATTATGCCTACGATTTAGCGAAGACTTTTAATAAATTTTACAACGAACAAACTATTCTATCAGAGGAAAATGAGGTGAAGCGAAACATTCGACTTACCTTAGCTGAGCTGACGGGAAAAACAATTCAGCACGCTACCTCGTTATTAGGTATAGTTTCACCTAATAGAATGTAATTTGAAACGTAAATACCTTTACCTCACCCTTTTAATAATCATCATTATGATCGCAAGTTTTATGAAAATCGGATCGTTATTAACGGCTTTGGCCCTACCATTCACCCAAAAAACAGTCTTAAACAGACCAGAAAAAATGGAAATTTCCGCAGCGACTTCAAACTTCCATTCCTTCAAAATGAAAGGAATCGATGGAAAAGAGATTGATTTTTCTCAATTCAAAGGAAAGAAAATTATCGTCTTAAATACGGCATCTAAATGTGGCTACACCCCACAATATGCAGACTGGGAAAAATTCCACAAAGAGAATAAAGACATTGTTATATTAGGCTTCCCTGCCAATGAATTTGGTGGACAAGAGCCGGGCACAAACGCAGAGATCTCTTCATTCTGCTCTTTAAATTATGGCGTTTCTTTCCAAATGATGGAAAAAGTCGTAGTAAAAGGAAGTGGAAAATGTGACTTATACCAATGGCTTTCTGACAAGTCGAAAAACGGCTGGAACGAGAAAGAACCTAGCTGGAACTTCTGCAAATACGTGATCAACGAAAAAGGCGAATTGCAAAACTTCTTTGCTTCAGGTATTAAACCAAACAGTCCTGAATTTTTAGCTGCGATCGGAAAATAAGATGAATAGATGGGTTGATGCGGCAAGACCTAGAACCTTACCGCTAGCAGTAGGAAGTATTTTATTAGGTAATTTTTTAGCTTATGCTTCAGGGAAATTTGATTTCCTAATTGCCTTATTAGCCACGCTGACTACCCTTTTATTACAAATCCTTTCCAACTTTGCGAACGATTTAGGCGACTTTTCTAATGGAGTGGATAATGCTGATCGCAAAGTGGCATTAAGAGCCGTTCAAACCGGAAAAATCAGTCAACAAGAGATGAGAACTGCAGTTATATGGACCGCAGTTCTTTCTTTTGTTACAGGTATATCTTTATTATTTTTCGGACTCAAGAATGCCCCAATAGAAGTATGGGGCACTTTTTTAGGCTTGGGTTTGGCTGCCATCGCTGCTGCCATCGCCTATACCGTGGGTAAAAGACCCTATGGTTATATGGGACTAGGGGACATATCTGTTTTCCTATTTTTCGGCCTAATTGGAACGGTAGGGACCTATTATTTACAGACGTATAGCTTGGATTTTGCTATTTTCCTGCCTGCATCTGGTTGTGGATTATTATCCGTGGCAGTATTGAATTTGAATAATTTACGGGACATTGATAATGATATCAAAACGGGTAAAAATTCGATTCCCGTTCGAATAGGCAAAACGTTCGGTTTTTATTACCAAAAAGCACTCTATATAATCGCCATTGCTTGCTTTTATGCCTACCCATTTGTGGCTGGAATAAAAATAGGCGTAAATCAACAATTACTTATTGTGGGTGTTTATCCCATTATCCAATTATTCCGAGAACTACACTCCGGAATGACTTCTGAACAAATCGATCCCTATTTGAAAAAAACGGCATTGAGGACACTGTTTTTGATCCTTGTTTTTGGGGGTATTCAAATTTTAACAAGCCAGTAATTTCGCTTATTTTTACAAAAAAATAAGTACCTATGAAATTCAAAGTGGGCATTCTTGCCTTCGCCTTATTGGCTTGTCATTTCTCCATAACAGCACAAACGGCTGAAATCAATCATTTAGAGATTGGATTAAACCAGAATAAAACGGGGAATTACGCGGACGCCTTGCGCAATTTTAGCCTTGAAATAGAGAAAACGGCGGCTAATCCAAATCCGATTGCTTTTTATAACCGAGGTTTTGCCAAATATAATTTAAAGGATTTCCAAGGAGCTATTTTGGACTTCAACAAAGCCTTAGAACTAAAATCGAATTATTTCGAAGCATTTATCGCACGTGGCCAAAGCTATAGCAAACAAGATAACCACCCTCTAGCGATCCAAGATTACAACGAAGCGATTCGCTTGAATCCGTTGGAAGGATCAGCTTATTTGAGCCGTGGTATTTCCAAAAACAAATTAGAAAACTACCGCGGCGCCATCACTGATTTCAATAAATCGCTCGAATTATTACCGGATTACGCCCCTACCTTAGCCGTAAGAGCCGATAGCAAATCAAAATTAGGCGATTATACGGGCAGCATCGAAGATTACAATAAAGCCATCGAAATCACGCCTAAACGTACGAATTATCTGTCTGGACGCGCTTTCGCGAAGATGAAAATAGCAGACTTCAAAGGGGCTTTAGCAGATTTTACAGAGGTGTTAAAATTGAGTCCAGAAAAATCAGAGGAGTGGTATTATTCTGGATTATGCAAAGCACAGCTTGAAAATTACAGAGGTGAAAACGGGGAAAAAGGAGCGCTAGAGGACTTCAATAAAGCCTTAGAATTAGATCCAGAGAATATTGAAGCGATGTATGGCCGTGGATTCGTCAAAGCCAAATTAGGTGACCAACGCGCAGCGATGGAAGACTTTACGAAGGCGATCGAATTTGGGAATAATGAAAATGCCAAAATTCTGTACACCGCTAAACTCGGTAAAATTCAACTAGATGAAATCCGCAATGGATTAGTTGATCGCACGAAAATGAGCGATATGAGTGCTGGAAGAGCGGAA
>CANFWR010000171.1 GCA_947450865.1 Cytophagaceae bacterium | reverse complement strand
CATTTAAACAGTCAGATGAAAAATTACATCGATCTAATTGACCAAACCATCGAGTTCCCAACTCGTGAGTTTAATATCAATGAGAACAATGAATTGTTATTTAACAATGTGCCTTTAATGGAAATCATTAAGCAATACGGTACTCCTTTAAAGGTTTCGTATTTGCCTAAAATTTCAGAACACATCGAAAATGCGAAGCTTCTCTTCAGAAACGCGATAAAAAAGTACAATTACAAAGGAAATTATACCTATTGTTATTGTACGAAATCGTCTCATTTCTCTTTCATTTTGGAGGAAGTTTTGAAGCAAAATGTACACTTAGAAACTTCTAGCGCCTTTGATATTCCTATCATTCGCGACATGTACAACCAAGGAAAAATCTCTAAATCGACCTACATTCTGTGCAATGGCTACAAACAGCCATTGTATACCCAATACATTTCGGAGTTAATTAACGATGGATTCAATTGTATACCTGTTTTAGATAACTTGAAGGAAATCGATTTCTATGAGAAATCAGTGACCTCTGAAAAAGTGAATCTAGCTATTCGTATTGCTACGGATGAGGAGCCAGATTTTGCGTTCTACACGTCTCGTTTGGGTCTGCGTTATTCGGATGTAAATACGCTGTATACAGAGAAAATCAAGCCTAATCCACGTTTCAATTTGAAGATGTTACACTTCTTCATTAACACGGGGATTAAGGATTCAGCCTATTATTGGTCTGAATTGAGCCGTTTCGTGTACAAATACTGCGAAATGAAGAAAATCTGTCCGGAATTAGATTCGATCGATTTAGGCGGAGGCTTACCTATCCAAACTTCATTGCAATTCAATTACGATTACCAAGCGATGGTCGATGAAATCGTCGAGTCTATCTCTTGGATTTGTAATAAAAATAATGTGCCAGTCCCTAACATCTTTACCGAGTTCGGATCTTATACAGTAGGAGAAAGTGGCGCTGTTTTATACGAGATTATTGACCAAAAGCTGCAGAATGATAAGGAGCTTTGGTATATGATTGATGGTTCTTTCATTACTCAATTGCCTGACTCGTGGGGAATGAATCAGAAATACATTATGTTGCCGGTGAACAACTGGGGAATGCCTTACCAAAAGGTCAACCTAGGTGGATTAACTTGTGATTCGATGGATTTCTATAATACGGAAGCGCATAGCTCCGATTTATACTTGCCTATTTTCGAAGAAGAATCAGAGCGTCAATACGTTGGATTCTTCCACACGGGAGCTTACCAAGAATCTTTAGGAGGTTACGGTGGTATTCAACACTGCTTGATTCCTGCCCCTAAGCACGTCATTATCGACCGCTTAGAAGATGGAACCATCACGACTCGCTTGTTCTCAGAGGAACAAAAGAGTGCACCGATGTTAGATATTTTAGGATATCAGCATTCGGAGCCAGTTACAGCGAAAAAGGAAACACCGGCAAAAGCGAAGTTAGCTTCGGTCTAAGATGAAAAAAGGAATCTTGATTCTGGCCTTAGCTTGCGCAATGATCTCTTGTTCGAGACAAGCCGCTTGCCCAGCCTATGGAATGACCCGCGCAAATACTAATCCTCCCAGTCAAAGGTTTTAGTCACCGCTTTCTTCCATTGCTTACGGTAATGCGCTCGCTTATCGGAATACATTGCTGGTTTCCAGGTATGCGCAATTCCCCAATTTTTGCGTAAATCATCCAAGTTAGCCCAATAACCTACGGCAAGTCCAGCCGCATAGGCTGCGCCTAGGGCAGTGGTTTCGATAATCTTTGGACAGATAACTTCTTCTCCGATAATATCCGATTGGAACTGCATTAATAATTGATTCACGACCATTCCGCCATCAACGCGAAGTGAGGCGATTGGAATGCCTGCATCTTTTTCCATCGCTTCGAGTACTTCCCAGGTTTGGAACGCCGTTGCCTCCAGGGCTGCGCGCGCAATATGTGATTTATTGATGAATCGAGTTAAGCCCACTAATGCACCACGTGCATCTTGTTTCCAATAGGGCGCATATAAGCCAGAAAAGGCCGGTACGAAATAGCAACCGCCATTATCGTCTACTTGCTTTGCCAGTTTTTCGATATCTGGGCTATTTTTGATGATGCCTAAATTATCCCGTAACCATTGAACAAGAGCCCCAGTGATCGCCACAGAACCTTCTAATGCGTAGTGAACAGGATCATTTCCGAATTGATAGGCAACGGTAGTTAATAGGCCAAATTGTGATGGAATAGCCTTCGTTCCCGTATTCATTAATAAGAAACAGCCGGTTCCATAGGTGTTTTTTCCTTGGCCGGGATTGAAACAAGTTTGGCCTACTAAAGCCGCTTGTTGATCGCCTAAAATTCCCGCTAACGGAACGCCACCAAGCACTCCTTTTGCTTTCGCATACACTAATGAACTGGATTTAATCTCCGGAAGCATCGCTTTAGGGATGCTTAATACGTTCAGAATCTCGTCATCCCAGGCACAGGTTTGCAAGTCCATTAATTGGGTACGACTAGCGTTAGTCACATCCGTGATGTGAATCCCGCCATCAATTCCTCCCGTTAAATGCCAAGCGATAAAGGTATCCATCGTGCCGAAAAGTGCATCGCCTTTTTCCGCATCCGCGCGCAATCCATCGATGTTATTTAATAACCAGCGTAGTTTTAAACCACTGAAATAGGTAGCCAATGGAAGACCTGTTTTCGCTCTGAAACGATCCATTCCGCCATCCTTTGCTAATTCCGCTAGCTCCGAACCCACCCGTGTATCTTGCCAAACAATGGCATTATAATACGCCTTGCCCGTTTTTTTATTCCAAACGACTGTCGTTTCGCGCTGGTTTGTGATACCTACCGCGGCTAAATCTTTCGCAGAAAGATTCGCTTTTCCGAGCGCTAGACCGATCACCTCTTGGGTATTTTTCCAAATCTCGTGTGAATCATGCTCCACCCAGCCCGCTTGGGGATAGATTTGTTGGTGCTCTTTTTGGCCTACCGAAATAATCTCTCCAGCCTTATTAAATATGATGAAACGAGAACTCGTGGTCCCCTGATCGATCGATCCTACGTACATAGTTTATTAGTTGAGGGTCAAAATAAAGGCACCCAAAACGGCTCCTGCCGCTGGTCCTAACACCGGAATCCAAGCATAGTCCCAGCCGGAATCCCCTTTATTGGGAATCGGTAAAATAGCGTGCATAATACGCGGTCCTAAATCACGAGCCGGATTAATCGCATAACCCGTTGTTCCACCTAAACCTAGGCCAATTCCCCAGACCAAAATTCCGACCATAAAGGGCCCTAAACCCGTTTCAATCGTAGAAAAAGT
>CANFWR010000170.1 GCA_947450865.1 Cytophagaceae bacterium | reverse complement strand
TCGTAGTCCAAAACGCGGACTGGTTTCGAACCTGCTACCGTGGCTGGGACGTTCGAGCGTAAGTTGATCATCATTTGTTTGATCTCCTCGGCGCCGGCTTTTCCTTTTTTGGTCAATGAAATAAGACCTTCGTAGTAGAAATTGTTTTCTACGTACATCTCGGCTAGGAAGTCGAAGAGCGATTTGCCCTGATCTTTCGCGTAAGCCGTTAATTCTGCGATCATCGCGCAAGAGGCCACCGCGTCTTTATCGCGCACCGCATCGCCTATTAAATAGCCATAGGACTCTTCTCCGCCGCCTAGGAACTTTTCTTTTCCTTCTAATTCGCGGATGACTTGGGCGATGTATTTGAAACCCGTTAAGGTATTATAGCATGGTACGCCTTTAGAGGCGCACATTTTGTCAATTAAATCTGTCGTTACGATGGTTTTTGCGGCGAACTCGTTGCCCTTTAAATCCGATACTTTTAATAAGTAATACAGGATTAGGCTGGCCATTTGGTTCCCGTTTAATAGGGCCCATTCGCCGTCTGGGCTTTTCACAGCGGCTCCTACGCGGTCTGCGTCAGGGTCTGTGGCGATGACGAGGTCGGCATCGATTTCTTTGGCCTTATTTAACGCCAAAGTCAAGGCTTCCTTCTCCTCCGGATTTGGATAAATCACCGTAGGGAAGTTTCCGTTCGGAATCGCTTGCTCTTCTACGACTGTCACCGCTTCGAATCCTAATAATTGTAGAGCTGGCGGAACTAACGTAATTCCTGTTCCGTGAATAGGAGAGAAGACGATTTTAAGGTCTTTTTGGCGCTTAATCACTTCCGGCTGCCGGCAGTTAACTAAAATAGTTTGTAAGTATGCCTCGTCGATAGCGCCATCTAATAGGTGCAATAAGGCATCGTTTCCTTCGAATTTAATGTCCGCAATGCTCGTGATCGCGTTCACCTCTTTCACGATGTTCTTGTCGTGTGGGGCTACTACCTGAGATCCATCAGACCAATAGGCCTTGTAGCCGTTGTATTCTTTTGGGTTGTGCGACGCCGTGATTACTAATCCTGCTTGGCAGCCTAAATGGCGCACCGTGAAGGAAAGCTGTGGCGTAGGGCGCAAAGCCGGGAATAAGTATACTTCGATGCCATTAGCCGTGAAAATATCCGCCGCAATACGCGTGAATTCTGGCGAATTGTTGCGGGAATCGTGGGCGATGGCTACTTTGATTTTTTGGCCTGGTAAAGACGCATTTAAGTAGTTCGCAAAGCCTTGTGTGGCAGCGCCTACCGTGTATTTGTTCATTCGATTCGAGCCTACACCCATCTCGCCGCGCATTCCACCCGTCCCAAATTCCAGGGATTTGTAGAACGAGTCCGTCAACGTCGTCTGATCGCCTTTCGCGATTAAGTCTTGGATAGTTGCCTTGGTTTCAGCGTCGTAAGGGCCTGAAAGCCATTGGTCAATTGTTTGTTGCGTGGTTGAATCTAGTGTCATGTTACACGGATATGGTACCTGTGAAAACTAGTTTCGCAGGACCTATTAAGAAAATATTGGTAAAACCAGTGATGGCATCGCCGTCGAAATTTACGGCTAATTCACCACCCAAGGTTTTGATTTTAATGGGAGTTTGTACGTTTTTGAAGGTCTTGGCCACTAAAGCTGCTGCCGTTACCCCCGTACCACACGAATATGTTTCGTCTTCGACGCCGCGTTCATAGGTGCGAACGAAGAGGGTTTGATCATCTAATTTTTCAACGAAGTTTGCATTCGTGCCATTAATAGGCTGATATGCCTCGGAGTAGCGGATTGCTGCGCCTGTGTTTTTGACATCATAAAACTGCACCTGATTCGTAAAACGCACGAAATGGGGCGAACCTGTATTCGTGAAATAGTCATCATTGTGCTGCTCGATGCCCGGAACATCCATCATTTGCAAGGAGATGTTTTCAGGAGTGATATAGGCCAAATGAGGTCCATCTACCGCAATAAAGTGTGCTTTTTCGGTCACAATGCCTAAATCTGCAGCAAAGCGAACTAAACAGCGCCCTCCATTTCCACACATCGTCCCCTCGGTTCCATCAGAATTATAGTAAACCATTCGGAAATCATAGCCCTCAGCCTCTTGCAAGAGCATAAAGCCATCAGCTCCTATCCCAAAACGGCGGTGACATAGCAACGCAATCGCTTCTTGATTCAGGCCAAAAGTCTTTGCGCGGTCGTCGACCACCACAAAATCATTTCCAGTTCCTTGGTATTTGTAAAAATGCATAGGGCAATTTAAGAAATTTGGCTCAAATATCGCTCCTTAATTATCCTAAGGTGGTGTTTTTCATGACCAGCGATCATCCAGGCCAAAGCTCTCGCACTAATCGACTTCCCATTCGCTTGCCCCATTTGGTTCCAATGCTTGGTAGAAAAGGAATGCAAAAGTAAGGTGGTTGCTTCTCTAGTTGCTTTGTATTGTGAGATGATATCTGCCGCATCCTGCGTTTCGTACTCCGATGCCGCCTGGTATTCGTTTTCGTCAAATCCCGGCAAGGCTGTCTTTTCTCCTCTAGAAATAGATAATACCCGGTATGAAAAGATGCGCTCTGAATCCACCATGTGGCCTAATAATCCTTTTAGGCTCCACTTTCCTGCCTCATAGGCGAATTCAGCCTGGCCTTTCTGCAGCTTTTCAAAAATGCCTAGGATTTCAGTAGACTGATTTTTCAACACCTCAAATAAATTTTCCTCCGCCTCAAACTTCAGATATTCAGCGAAATACGGCGCATTCGGGTATTCGTAGCTAGCTGGTAAATGCATATTTTCTTATTTTTTTACCCAAAGGTATTGTTTCAAAGGAGAATTTCCCTAATTTTGTGCCACCAATTACAAGACGGTCCGGTAGTTCAGTTGGTTAGAATACATGCCTGTCACGCATGGGGTCGCGGGTTCGAGTCCCGTCCGGACCGCCAACTAAGAGAAAAGCTTCAAAGAAATTTGAGGTTTTTTTGTTTTCGGGCGCGCGCTAAATTACCAATAGCCCCATCTCCCTTAACTCCTCTACCGTTTCTCCCTCCCAGAAAACAGTAAAGTTGCCCAGACCTGCTTTGGCATACTCTTTTTCGAATTCATCAAATATCCAGGTCTTGCCCGGCCCCACCGCTAGTTGATCTAAGGTATCTACTAACCAAGAACCCAATTTTTCAGGAACAAGTAATTCGACCTCGTCTCGCCCCATACTCATTTGCAAAATCGTCTTCCCGCGGGATGGCTTTCCTACAGTAGGAACAGGTCCCAGCCAACAAATTTTAGCATTGGGCTTAGGCATTTGTTCTGCCGAAGGTGCTAAAATGCGCTTAATGTAGTTTTTCGGTATTTG
>CANFWR010000169.1 GCA_947450865.1 Cytophagaceae bacterium | reverse complement strand
AGTGGGCAATCGAGGAGGGAGGAATGAAAGGGAAACTCTATTTTACGAATCGATGAAGCCCTTTGTTCAAGCCATAACAGAAGCCTTGCGTGATCTAGCTGATGAAGATAACGCGTTTTGGATGCGCAAATACATGCGCGAAAAATACCTTTTTCTAGGGGTGAAAAAACCAGAGCGTCACGAGGCTTTCAAAGCTCTTTATAAGCAATACGGATCTTCTGAAGATTGGTATGAAGTATCCACCGAATTGTTTGCCATGCCAGAACGCGAGTTTCAATATCTCGCCATTGAGTATGTGAAAAAGGCCAAAAAATCTTGGGATTCTCGTTTGCCAGCTTTGTTCGAAGAATGGATTGGCGAGGAATCTTGGTGGGATGTGGTGGATTTTTTAGCTCCACAGATTTTAGGAGCTTATTTCTTGCAATTCCCTGCCGAAAGAGATCCGTGGATAAACAAGTGGATGAATTCTGGAAATTTCTGGTTGCAGCGTGTTTGCCTTATTTTTTCTCTAGGTTACAAAACCAAAACGGATACCGTTTTATTGGCGAAAACCATTCAGGCCTTGAGTTCTTCAAAAGAGTTTTTTATTCAAAAAGCCATCGGCTGGGCACTTAGACAATATGCTAGAACTGACCCGAACTGGGTGTTGGATTTCGTCGAGAATAATGTTTTGGCCCCGCTGAGTAAACGCGAGGCCTTAAAACATTTGTAATTATCTCTTCTTTTTAATGATGGCTAATTCATGCGCCGTATCATAATATGAGCGCAGATTCGACCAGTCAAAGGTGTCCGCTATACTTTCAACGCGGTTACGTTGCATGATTCGATCACGCTGCGATTGTTGCACGAATTTGAACAACAGATTCGCTAATTGCTCCGCCGCTTCCTGATAAGTTTGCGTCTTGCGATTCACCACGCTCACTCCCCATTGTTCGTAATCGCGCATAATCTGCATCATATAATCGCCAAAACCCGAAAGGTCCGACGTCACCGTAGGTACGCCACGCGCCATACATTCCAGCGGCGTATAGCCCCAAGGTTCATAATAGCTAGGAAAAACGCCCAAATGGCAACCGCGCACAAATTGGCCGTAATCTAAACCAAAAAGCGGATTCGTGGAAACGATAAAGTCCGGATGGTACACCACTTTCACTTTGTCGTCCGGGTTATTCAATAGGTTCGTCCGGTGTAAATTCCGGATGATATCATCTTCTTGTTTTAATAAGTGGGTTACGACTTTTGGTCGTGCCTTTGTCTTCCAGGTTTGCACGGTTCTACGTAAACGCATCCGCCAATACTCATCCACAAAGGCATTTAAATCCGGCATTTGAAGATCGCTAGACGATGCGGAGGCCTTGAATAAATGTTCTCCTACTTCTTTCTCAATCGCATGGCAGTTCTCTCTTATTTCGTCTAAAACCGCGCGGGAATGCAAGACTTCTGGGTCAATGGAATGGTACGGCTGTTTCGTCACGAAGAACATCACAACCGTTTTCTTCGAACCCGCCTCTTTCATCTTGCGATTCAAAATAGCCAAAGCATCTAGCGTAATATCGTATCCTTTATTCGAATACTCGAAACGTCCGGAGGTGAATAAGTATAAGGTTTGGTCTAGGTCAAAAGGCTGACTTTGGAAGAAATGCCCCATCACGAAGTTCGAGATGCTCTCTTTGTATTTTGAGTGCAAGTTTTGGTGTTCGTGCAAGGCAGCAAAGCGCTGGATATTCAAGCCGTTTGGCAAAATTAATTCCGGAATGCGGCCTAAGAAATACTGGCATTCTCTAGCGGTAATATCGCTGACTGTGGTTAACACATCGGCTTTTTGGGCAGCGGCGCGCTCGAAACAAGCCTGCGCCTCGATGCCATAATGCTTCGCCTCTTTGTACCAGTCAAAGTTCTCAATGACATCGTAGAAGTTTGGCACATTGCCGGCTAAATAGCGGCCCAGCATTGTGGCGTGAGTCGTAAAGACGGTCGAAATTTTGACTTTGTCCTTCTTGAGATCCGGTAATCCAGTGGACGCCATCCACTCGTGGAAATGCGCTACTAAATGAGTTTTACTCTTATTTTCTTCGGCAACCTCGGTCAGTAAGAGGCGAATCATCTCGCCAAAAACAATCGTTTGGTCCACTAAATCCTCCACCCCTAAGGTCGAAATCTTGTGATTGTCCCAAATACGCCCTTTGATTTCATTGACTTTTGGCATTAAGGTTTCCAATTCAAAGAGCACGATTTTAGGCTTTCCCGTGATCAACCAATAGCCATAATGGATGCCTAAACCTTTCTGGCGCAAGCTGATAATCGCGCGACCTAGCGGCGTTTCATCGGTAACCGGAATAGGTTCAAATTCTGCAGAGGCGGTTTGAGGGAAATAGGGACCTAATAAGGCATAATCATCGCCCCATTTTTCGACCATCGACGGCACTTTCGTTCGGATAACGGTATAAATCCCCCCTACTTGATTACAGGTTTCCCAGGCAATCTCGAACAAATATTTTTTCTTTTCTGCTGGCATAAAAATTACATATAGGACGCACTCTCGATAACCTGCGTTTTCCCGTTTTTAGTGATGGTGTAATTAAATCCTTTTTGGATGGCATAAGCGCCATATTCTCCTTTTTTATTGAGGGCCAAATACCCGATTTGGAATTCCTTGTATTTATAACGTTTCACAATGCGCATCACAGCCTCTTCACAGGCCTTTTGTGGTGACATGCCTTGTCTCATTAATTCGACGATTAAGAAGGATCCCAAAGTCTTCATCACAAATTCTCCCAATCCTGTCGCACAAGCTCCGCCTACCTCATCATCGCAAAATACTGCTCCGCCGATGATAGGGGAGTCTCCCACGCGACCGTGCATTTTGAACGCCAAACCACTCGTCGTACAAGCACCAGCGATTTCACCCGCTTTTCCGATGCCTAATAAACCGATGGTATCGTGACGTTCAATATTAATAACCGGCTCGTATTTGGATTCTTTTTTCCACTCTTCCCACGCTTTTTTAGAAGTCTCCGTCAACAGATTCTCTACTTTGAATCCTTGATCTAAGGCGAATTTCAGTGCGCCTGCGCCTGATAACATCACGTGAGGCGTTTTTTCCATCACGGCTCTAGCTACAGAAATGGGGTGCATAATCCCTTCTAAAAAGGTGACCGACCCTGCATTGCCTAAGTGGTCCATTATGCAGGCGTCCAAAGTCACATGGCCGTCGCGGTCCGGATAACCTCCATAACCCACCGAGGTGTCATTTGGATCTGCTTCCGGGATACGTGCACCTGCTTCGACGCCATCGAGCGCTTTGCCCGTTTCCATCAATTTATTCCAACCCGCGATGGTCGCTTTTTCATTTTT
>CANFWR010000168.1 GCA_947450865.1 Cytophagaceae bacterium | reverse complement strand
GCCAACACCCGGTTCTCCCCATTCATCGGCACAATGTCCGCTGCGATACTGCAGGCTAACAGATCTACTGATTCCCACAAAGGATCTAGTTCTAAGTCATTCGCGATGGCAAAGGCCATCATGAGTTTGAATCCGACGCCGGCACCTGTTAATTCTTTGAAGGGATAAGGACAATCCTTGCGTTTGGGATCTAAGACCGCCACTGCATCTGGGATGGTAGCCTCGGGTAAGTGGTGATCACAGATGATAAAATCAATTCCGTTTTCGTTGCACCAAGCCACGCGATCGTGGGCTTTAATACCGCAGTCAAGCGAGATGATGAGCGTATACTCGTTGTCTAACGCGTATTGTATTCCTGCTTGCGACACGCCATAGCCTTCCGCGTAGCGATCTGGAATATAGTAGTCGCAATCCGCGCCTAAAATACCTGCGAGATAACTATAAACCAAGGTAACTGCCGTCGTACCGTCCACGTCATAATCACCGTAAATCAGGATTTTCTCTCCAGATTCTAGTGCCAGACCGAGGCGTTCCACCGCTTTGTCCATGTCTTTCATCAGGAAAGGATCGTGCAGCTGGCTAATTTCTGGAACCATGTAGTCCTTTACTTCTTGGAAAGTCTTGATCCCTCGCGATACGAGTAAGGTCAAAAAATACGGATTCTTTAAGCCCAAAGCCTCCCCTAATGCCTCCACCTCCGCCGCCGGAGGTGCGGGAACGTATTTCCAATTCTTTTTTGGCTCCATCTTATAAAATTTCTATTTCTACGCGGCGGTTGATTTGGCGTCCTTCCTCGGTGGCATTATCCGCCTTTGGTTTCGACTTCCCATACCCTTTCGTCCGAATACGCGCTTGATCAATTCCCCCTTTCAGTAGGTTTTCCTTCACCGCATTCGCCCGCTCTAATGACAATTTATTATTGATCTCATCCGATCCCGTGTTATCCGTGTGCCCACTAATTTCGATGACCAAAGCTGTATTCTCTTTCATCACCTGTAGGATCCGCTTCAATTCAGGCTCAGATTCAGGCTTTAAAGTCGCCTTTCCCAGGTCAAAGAATAAGTTATTAATCGTCGCCGTATTTCCCTTCACGAGTGGCACCATCGACAGGTCGCGATCGTCTAATTCCAAATAGCGTCCACGCATCGTACTCAAATCGAGATTAGTGGAAGTGGGAATCAAGCCTTTGGCCTTCGCCGTAATTCCATAGTTCTTTCCATAGGGAAGGACTAATTTGTATTTACCCGTGATCGGATCCGGCTTCGCCTGACCTAACACTTTTCCATTCGATAGATCTTCATACGTCACCGAAGCATCCTCCGGCACTTTACCCGTTTGCTGATTTAAGACTGTACCAGACAATAAAACCACCGGGTCTGATTCTTGCGAAGTCACGGAACGCGTAGATGATGGCCCGAATCGGCTGTCCGCCATCGCGGCATCTGTAGGAGCATTACCGATTTTACCACCAGAATCCTTTCCTCCTGACTCATTTCCTCCGGACTCTTTGACTGAGCCGGGGCCTCCCGGCGACTCATTGACTGAGCCTCCAGCGGCATCGGCGCCCGGAGGCGATTCGACTGAAAGTCGAAAAATATCCTTCTTCCCCAGCGACCCTTTCCCAGACATGAAATAGGCATAATCGCCCTTTGCCGCGATGGAATAATACGCATCGTATTCATCCGTATTGATGGGAAAGCCTAGGTTTTGAGGTTTACGCCAATGTTGCCATGTATCGTCTAAACGGCGTGTCAGGTAAATATCTTGACTTCCTTGGCCACCCGGACGATCGGATGAAAAATAGAGTGTCTTTCCATCAGCTGACAAAAAGGGGGTTGTCTCTGAGTATTTCGTATTAATCTCATCCCCTAATTCAAGTGGTCGCGTCCAGCGGCCCTCCTCGAAAAAACTGATATATAAATCGTCGTCTTCGCTGTTCTTCTTACGGGCAAAAGCCAGTAAAATCGCCTTGCCATCCATCGTCAAATACCCGTATTCATTCTTCCCTTTACTCATTTGCTCATAGCCCGGGATGTCGACTTTGACGGGAACGGTCCAGCCGGCGGTCGTTTTATTCGAGATGGAGAAACCGCGCGTTTCATAGGTGCCATTGACATAGGCCCCTTTCAGGAGAATCGTTTGGCCGTCTGGTGAAATCGATAAAATGGTGTTGTATTGATCGCGATTTAAAACTTCTGAAAGTCGTCTTGCGGTGCTCCACGTGTCCCCTACTTTTTCAGAGAACCAAATATCCTGGGAACCAGAAATCGTCTCAGATCCTTTCACCCCATAGCGATTAGCTGGGTGGTTTTTACGTCCAAAATACAGCGTTCTTCCGTCCGGTGAAATCACCGGATTCAATTCCGAAAATTCTGAATTCACGGCAGAACCTAAGTTCTCCGGGGCTTTTTGGGCCATCAGAAATCCCGACATTAATAAGAAGAACAGCAGCTTTCTCATCCCACGTAAATCCACTTTTTCTCCATCTTCTCCGGCTCATAGGCCATGATCCAATCCGTTAATTTCTCTGGATCTGATTCTACTTGTAGGGCATCCATATTAGGTTGCTTCAAGAATCCCTCGTCCACCATGTGTTGAATTTGCTTCAATTGGTGGTCAAAATAACCGTTGATATTAAATACCGAGACCGGCATCTCGTGCAGATCTAATTGCTTCCAAGTTAAGATTTCGAATAATTCGTCCAAAGTCCCAAAACCTCCCGGCATCGCAATCACCCCATCTGCCATTTCTGCCATTAAAGCTTTACGCGTATGCATCGTTTCGGTCACATGTAATTCAGGCAAACCCTTGTGCTTCACTTCCCAAGGTTCCATAAACGCTGGAATCACGCCGATCGCATGTCCTCCCAAGCGCAAAAACTCATCGGCTAATACACCCATCAATCCCACACTTCCAGCGCCAAAAATCACCTGGCAACCGTGTGCATGTAAGGCCTGTGCTAGTTTCACTACTTGTTCCGCATAAACTGGATTATGGCCTTTCGAAGACCCGCAATAAATCAATATTTTTTTAGACATGGACTAGTTCTTTTAATGCTTCCTCGAAGCGGACAAAGGTAAAGGAAAAGGCTGCGTCTTTTTCTATTTTGGCCGAAGACACGCGGCTACCTCCCAGCACTAAACAGGCCATCTCACCTAAAACCAGGCGAAGTAGAAACCCGGGAATGGAGGGCAAGAAGAAGGGTCTGTGCAAAGATTTGGCAATTTGCTTATTCATTTCTCCAGCCCGAATGGGTTCTGGAGCCACGCCATTATAGACCCCTGAAAGGCTTGAGTTTATCAATAACTCGTTAAATATTCTGACTAAGTCGTTAATGTGAATCCAGGATTGCCATTGCTTTCCTGAACCTAAATTAGCTCCCACGTAATACCGAATCGGCTTCGAAATAACGGG
>CANFWR010000167.1 GCA_947450865.1 Cytophagaceae bacterium | reverse complement strand
TTCAGGTATTAATGAGGATTCTTTAATGGCCAAAGCCGAAGCCATCGTTTCCTCCTCTAAAGTCCCTTCCCTAATCCTGCGTTTAGCAGGCCTTATGGGCGGAGATCGCTACGTAGCCAAGTATTTCTCTGGCAAACGCAATGACGGAGCAAATTGCCCGATCAACTATGTGCACAAAGACGACGTGGTTGCATTAATTGCTTTAGCAGCGGAGAAAATCGATTCAGGTATCTATAATATTGTAGCTCCTATTCACCCTACCAAAGGAGAAGTTGGCGAAAACGACATCGAACGTCGTGGAATGCCAGCCGGCTATTGGGATTATTCGGTTTCTTGCTTAGGCGGGAAAGTAGTTTCGGGAGATAAAATCTGCCAAGAGCTGAAATATGAATTCAGATGGCCTGATCCGCTAGAATTCCCTATTTAATTTTTAAGGCCGAGTTTCGGCCTTAAAAATTTTAAAGCATAAAGAATAAAGCACAAAGAATAAACGAGATTAGAGAGTATAGAGAAGAGATTACGATGAATGGTAAATGGTGAAAGATTTATCCTTTATTATTCGAAATAGAGAGGTTTTAAGTTTAGTGAACAAGAAATTATTTGCGTAGCAACAATTTCGGTTCACTGAATTAAAAACCGAAACCTTTTCGATTAGGTCTAAGCAAAATGTTAAGCTTCCAATTCTTTCACTGCGAGCCACGCCATTAATCCAGGTCCTATAGATAACGAGGCTTCATCAATATCAAACGTCGGCGTATGCACCCCGCTTGTAATCCCTTTTTCCTCATTGCGAATCCCTAAACGGTAGAAACACGCATCCACGTGATGTGTATAGAAAGCGAAGTCTTCGCCTGCCATCCATAAGTCGAGGTCAACTACATTATCTGCCCCCATATATTCAATAGCAGCGGCTTTTGAGCGACGCGTTAGTTCGGGGTTGTTTTGTAAGAAAGGATATCCTTTTAAAACCTCGAATTGAGCGCGGCCACCCATGGCATCGGCAATGCCTTCGGCCAGTTTTTTCATCTTTTCTAATCCTTCTGCCCGCCAGGTTTCGTCCATCGCACGGAATGTGCCGGCGATATTGACTTCATCAGGAATGACGTTTGTGGCTCCTAGGCCTTCAATTTTGCCGAAAGTCAAAACGGAAGGGAGTTTCGGGTTTTTGTTTCTCGAAATGATTTGTTGCATTGCCACGATAATGTGGGAGGCAATTACGATGGGATCTATGCAAGCGTCTGGCATGGCTCCGTGGCCACCTTTACCAATCACTTTTATGTATAATTCATCTGTGCTGGCCATGTACATCCCTTCGCGGAAGCCGATTTTTCCGACGGGAACATTGGTGGCAACGTGTTGGCCGAAAATACTCGCCGGAGTCGGGTTTTGTAGGGCACCTTCTTTAATCATGATGCTCGCTCCACCTGGGGCTTTTTCTTCGGCTGGTTGGAAGAGTAATTTGATGGTTCCTTCGAACTCGTCACGGACTTTTTGGAGAATTTGAGCAGTTCCTAATAGGGACGCTGTATGAACATCGTGTCCACAGGCGTGCATGACGCCTGGGTTTTTGGATTTATAGGGAACGTCGTTTGTTTCTAGGATGGGTAGTGCATCCATATCGGCACGAAGAGCGACGACTTTTTTGTTCGGATTTTTACCTTTGATTTCGGCGATGAGGCCGGTGTTGGCAATTTTTTTGGCCTGAATACCCATCCGTTCTAGTTGTTCTAAGACGTAGGCTTGCGTTTGAAATTCCTGATACGATAGTTCTGGATTCGCGTGAATATGGTGGCGATTGACTAAGGTGTCTGGGGTAATTTCTACCGAAAGCTGCTTGATTTTTTCCAATAAAGTGGACATGGGCATCTATTTAATTTATGCAAATCTACGAAATAGGACCTAATTCCGGGAATTGTTAACAAAAAAGCAATGTTAAACTCTTCCAAATCAGCCGATTATTATATAAATTGTTAAGCAAATTAAATCGGTTTGTCTATGGCTCAGAAAGTGTTAGTTTTAAATCAGGATTACAGCGCGCTTACGATTTGTTCCATGCCTAAGGCATTTCTTTTGGTCTATTTAAATAAGGCAGAATTGGTCGCGGAATCAACTACTGAAAAATTACACTCTGTTTCGAAAACGTTCCCCTATCCTTCGGTCATCCGTTTACAACGCTATGTCTATTTTCCGTTCAAAGGAGTGATGTTGAATCGCCAAAATATTTTGAAGCGAGACAATCATACCTGTCAATATTGTGGCTCCAAAGATTTCTTGACAATGGACCATGTATTACCCAAATCACGTCAGGGGCGCACCTCGTGGGATAATTTGGTTACTGCGTGCAAGTATTGCAATTCGAAGAAAGGCTATATGACACCTGAAGAAGCGGGAATGGTTTTAGCACGCCAGCCATTTAGACCATCTTTTGTTATGTTTTTGCGAAATTTTTCTGGAATTTTGGATCAACAATGGGCCCCGTTCGTTGGGGTTAAACTGGAGACCACCACATGAGTTTTAAAATATCGTTTATCGGTGCAGGAAACGTTACCTGGCACATTGCAAAGGCCTTAGAAAATGCCGGAAATTCTGTTCAAGAAGTCTTCAGTCGAGAGCCCTCGAAGGCAAAAGACCTCGTTTCCTATTTATACAATGCTAAAGTTCAGGAAGATTTAGATTTTTCAGAATCCGCAGCCACCGTCTTTTTTCTTTGTGTTCCGGAAACGGCCTATCCAGAAGTATTAAAAGAATTATTATTGCCAAAATACGCGACACTAATTCTCGTGAGCGGAACCTTCTCGTTAGCGGAGGCTAATCTATTGTATGATCCAGCACGTGAAAGTACGAACCAGATGGGTGTGTTTTTCCCCGTTCAACATCTAGAAGCAGGCCGCCGAATTAAGTTAGATCAAATGCCCATTTGCCTTGAAGTGTTGGTGGAGGAGACGCAAAATACCTTAGTGGCTTTAGCAAAAGACATCACGGATGCGATGTATTTAGTCAGTGGCGAAGAGCGGAAAAAGATACATAAGGCGATGCTTTTAGCTGGTGTTTTAACCCAAAATCTATGGTCACATGCTCAGGAATTATTGCAATCGATTGAACTAGAACCAAGCCTTTTACATGGTCTTGTGCAACAACATGTACAGGCTTTCTTCACAGGAAACCCACTTTCGAAGGAAATTTCAGACCCTCATTTACGCGAAGTAAATTTTCAAATCAATCAAATACTTGAGCGAAACCTTATTTAATTAAGGGGCGGTCCATGTTTTGAATTACGATGTTCTTTGCAAACCCGAGAACGGTGATTTTGCCAGCTTCGGAAGGATAAAAATAGTATAAACTATCGCCAGCGGTATTTTTCTGGATCGACGGAGGGATGTCTTGCTTTTGGCCCAACGAATAATCCAAAGCATCCATAATCTCAACC
>CANFWR010000166.1 GCA_947450865.1 Cytophagaceae bacterium | reverse complement strand
TTTTCCACGACTACATAATCTAGGCCAAAGTGCACAATCTTCGCATTCCAATCTAAATTAATCGTCTTCACATCCACTGGAGTACCTCCTAGCGGAGTGGCAATCTTAAATAAGCCGATTTCGTTAAACACGATTTCGTCATCTAGGTAACCAAACACCGCGAGAACGTCTGTGACTTTACGGATTTGGCGAACTAATTTCTCAACGAATTCTCGATTTTCGTGCTTAATCACAATCGTAAAACGTGATACGCCTCTACGCTCTGTCTCAGAAACCGTCAAACTCTCGATATTTACTCGACGACGCGTGAAAATAATCGTGATGCGATTTAATAAACCGACCGTATTGGTGGTAAAAACAGAAATAGTGTAATTCGTTAACATACTTATTCTAGCCTCACGCTGGTTACACAGCCACCTGCAGGTACCATGGGGAATACATTTTCCTCTTTTTCACAAACAATTTCTAACAGATAAGGCTTATATGAATTCAATAAAGTATCTAATGAATCGCTTAATTCAGCTCGATCCGAAACAGTATGACCTGCAATGCCAAAACCTTTCGCAATCGTAATGAAATCTGGATTCTGCAATTCAACGAATGAATAACGGTTATCAAAGAACAATTGCTGCCATTGGCGCACCATGCCTAAGAAGTTGTTATTTAAGATGATTATTTTCACTGGCAAACCGCTTTGCGCGATGGTACCTAGTTCTTGCAAAGTCATTTGGAAACCACCATCACCGATTACTGCTACTACCTCGCGTTGAGGCACAGCTACCTTCGCACCAAACGCAGCCGGTAATGCAAAGCCCATGGTTCCCGCGCCACCCGAAGTAACGATAGAATTACGCTTTTTGAATCGGTAATAGCGATTCGTAATCATTTGGTGTTGGCCTACGTCTGTTACGACTACGGCTTCTCCTTTGGTTTTATTCGACAACAGATTTACGGCCTCACCCATTTTGATCTTATCCCCTTCGTGGAACAAATCTTTCTTCGTGATTTTTTCGTACTCTTCGTCGTCGTATTTCTTGAATTCAGCTCTCCATTCGCTGTGGTCCGCCTTGTTCACTAAAGGCAACAAAGCCTGAAGTGCCGCCTTCGCATCCCCTACGACTGGAGCATCTGCCTTCACATTTTTATCTACTTCACTCGGGTCGATTTCGATGTGTACCACTTTCGCTTGCTTCGCGTAAGTCGCTAAATCCCCTGTGATACGGTCATCAAAACGCATCCCGATCGCGATTAAAACATCGCAAGAGTTCGTTAATACATTCGCACCATAATTTCCGTGCATACCCGGCCAGCCCACATAAAGCGGGTGATCAGCATCCATAGAAGACATCCCTAACAAGGTTGTCGCCACCGGAATGCCCGTTTTATCCACGAAATCATTCAATTCTTTTTCTGCGCCAGCAATAATAATACCGTGACCGGCTAAGATATACGGACGTTTTGCACCGTTGATTAATTTCGCTGCTGCCTCAACGTGCTCTGCCTTAGGCTCAACGCGAGGTTTGTAGGAAATAATCGACTTGCAAGGTTTGTATTCGAAAGGCACAGTCATGATATCTGTCTGTGCCGTACGTGTAATATCAATTAAAACGGGTCCAGGACGACCTGTTTCTGCGATGTAAAAGGCTTTCGCCATGATCTCTGGGATTTCATTCGCATCTACAACTTGGTAGTTCCACTTCGTCACAGGCATTGAGATACCGATCAAATCGCATTCTTGGAACGCATCGGTTCCTAATAAATTTCCTTTTACTTGACCTACGATACACACCAATGGAGTTGAATCCAACATCGCATCCGCGATAGGGGTGATTAAGTTCGTAGCCCCAGGACCAGAAGTTACCATACAAACACCCGCCTTGTTCAGCATTCGGGCATAGCCCTGAGCGGCATGTCCTGCGCCTTGTTCGTGGCGCACTAAAATATGTTTTAGGCGATCTTGATAATCGTAAAGCGCATCATAGGTAGGCATAATGGCACCACCTGGGTAACCAAAAATCGTGTCCACACCCTGCTCTACCAATGATTGCATGATAGCTTGGGCGCCTGACAAAAATTTCTTTTGGCCAGGTTGATTAGCTGCTTCGGTTTGAGTTTGGGTTTGTCCCATGGTTAACAATTTTCAAAAATTCTGTCTCAATGTAATAGAAAGCCCAATTTAAGCCTTCTGGATAGATAAAAAAATATTTTTCTTATAAATCCGTCACACATCCCTGGCTTGCAGAGGATACGTTTTTAATATATTTACGAAGAACTCCTTGCTTAAATGGAGACTCAATAGGCTTCCAATTTTTCTTGCGTTCTGCTAATTCTTCATCCGATACGTGCAACACTAGCGTATTGTTCACCGCATCAATCGTAATCTTGTCACCGTCTTTCACTAGGCCGATTGGACCACCTTCTTGCGCTTCTGGTGTTACGTGGCCTACTACAAATCCGTGGGTTCCTCCAGAGAAACGACCATCCGTGATCATCGCGACCGAGTTTCCAAGACCTGCACCGATAACGGCTGAAGTAGGCTTTAACATTTCTGGCATACCTGGTCCACCTTTAGGTCCTTCGTTGCGAATCACAATCACGTGACCAGCTTTAATTTCTCCTTTTGAGATATATTCGATTACCTCTTCTTCGCGCTCACAGACTTTAGCAATACCCTCAAAACGCTCGCCTTCCTTACCAGTAATCTTCGCTACGGCACCGCCTGGAGCTAAATTACCGTACAAGATCTGCAAGTGACCTGAAGGTTTCAATGGTTGTGTGATAGGGAAAATGATTTTTTGTGTGTCAAAATTCAAGTCCGGAGCCTCCGCTAGATTCTCCGCCATGGTCTTTCCTGTCACCGTCAAACATTCGCCGTGTAACAAGCCCACACTATGTAAATATTTCAAAATCGCTGGCATTCCACCGATCGCTAACACGTCTTCCATGTAGTATTTACCACTTGGTTTTAAGTCTGCGATCAAAGGCGTGCGATCTGAAATATCTTGGATATCTTTCAAGGTAAACGTGATTCCTGCGGCGTGTGCAATCGCTAAATAGTGAAGCACCGCGTTAGTAGAACCTCCTAGGGCCATCACCACCGTCATTGCATTTTCGAATGCCTTGCGCGTCATGATGTCACGTGTACAGATGTTTTTCTCTAATAACACTTTCATCGCCGCGCCTATCGCTAAGCACTCCTCTTTCTTGCCTTCGTGCGTGGCTGGATACGTCGATGAATTAGGTAATACCAAGCCCATTGCTTCCATCGAAGAAGCCATCGTGTTCGCTGTGTACATACCGCCACAAGCCCCTGCTCCCGGGATTGAATTGCGAATTACGCCTTCATAATCCTCATCAGAGATGGTTCCTGCATATTTTTTTCCCAAAGCTTCGAATGCCGAAACGATGTCTAATTTTTCTCCTTTGTATAAACCGCT
>CANFWR010000165.1 GCA_947450865.1 Cytophagaceae bacterium | reverse complement strand
TTCTCCGTGGAATTTTTCTATCAGCCAGTGGGAGGTAAGTTTTATACCAAACTTTGTCCAGCTCCAGTGACCCCTAAATTCCTCATTAAAGAGGAGGGAAGCGAGAAAAAATTAGGCACTGACGTACATTTCTCGAAACACAGCCACAATTTCTACACGGGTTGGTTATTTAGCCAAACGATTGGGTTTTGGTCAGCTGCTAAACTATTTGTTAATCTCTTTAAACCTTCGATGAGCCCTGCAACTGCATCCTCACTGAAGCACGTAGATAAATTCTCGACCATTCGGGTGGATTACCAAGCCATGGAAAATGGGCTTCAAGTAGGCTTTCAAATCGAAGAAATGGCGGTTAGGGTAGAAAGCTTATTAAAGAGCATCGGTTTAGTGAATAATTTTGCACCCATCGTTTATGTAATAGGACACGGAGCTAGTTCGGTGAACAATCCACATTATGCAGCGTATGATTGTGGAGCTTGTTCAGGGCGGGCTGGATCTGTTAATGCTCGCGTGATCAGCCAAATGGCCAATAAACCAGAGGTTCGAGCGATACTCAGAGAAAAAGGGATTCACATTCCAGAAACCACGGTTTTCGTAGGTGGTTTGCGAGATACAACAAGGGATGATGTCGTCTTCTACGATGAACAAATCACCTATGCTGATTATAAAATCAAGCACGCGGAACACGTAAAATTGTTTGCAAAGGCTCTAGATAATAATGCCAAAGAACGTTCAAGACGCTTTGAGTCCATCGACACTTCAGCGAGAGCAAGCGACATACATGAGAAAATCAGAACCCGTTCTGTATCTATTTTCGAACCGCGTCCAGAACTAAATCACGCAACGAATGCCTTGTGCATCGTGGGAAGGAGAGAATTGTCGAAAGGTGTTTTCTTAGATCGACGTTCGTTCTTGAACTCCTTTGATTACCGCGTGGATCCAGATGGAACGTATTTATTCAACATTTTGAAAGCGGCTGCACCGGTGTGTGGTGGGATCAATTTAGAATATTACTTCTCCAGAGTGGATGGTGAAAAATTAGGCGCAGGAACGAAGTTACCACACAATGTGATGGGACTTTTTGGGGTGGCAAATGGAATCGATGGGGATTTGAGACCCGGATTGCCGGCTCAAATGACCGAAGTTCACGACCCTGTTCGTTTATTATTGATTGTGGAACACTTCCCAGAAATTGTTTTAAAAACCATCCAAAAGGCCGAAGAAACCTACGAATGGTTTATCAATGACTGGGTGAAACTCGTGTCCATTCATCCGGAAACAAAAGAGTTGTCTGTATTTGAAAAAGGGGAGTTCAAGCCTTACGAACCGTTAACAAAGGATATCCAAGAGATTGATAATTTGGATGAATTGTTAGCGTCATCGCAAGAAAATTTCCCTGTGTATTTAATCAATCAAAATTAATCAAACCATGAATTTAACCCTTCATTTATTTATCTGGGTGCCTATTTTCGGATTTTTGGTGAGTTTAATTTTACCAAAAAAGAACGAGACACTCATCTCTTTAACGGCTTTCGGAACCTTAGCGATTCAATTAACTATCGCAACGGGATTCGTCGCTTATTGGCTTTTTACAGGGGCTGAAACAATTCAAATCAATGACCTGATTCTCTTTAAAAATGAGGAATACGTCTTCCAAATTGATTTCTTGTTTGACAAAATTTCAGCGGTTTATTTACTTGTAGGAGCCATTTTAACCTTTATGGTGACCCTGTATTCCCGCTATTATTTACACCGCGAAGCGGGTTATAAGCGCTTTTTTAACACCACACTCTTTTTCTATGTGGGTTATTGCTTAACAACGCTTTCAGGTAATTTAGAGACACTTTTCATCGGTTGGGAAATCCTCGGGATTTCATCTTTCTTACTGATTTCTTTCTACCGCGAGCGTTATTTGCCGGTGAAGAATGCGGTGAAAGTCTTCTCTATTTACCGTATTGGCGATGTGGGAATCATTTTAGCGATGTGGGCGAGTCATCATTTATGGGGCCAAAACATCACGTTTTTCCAATTGAATAATGCCGAACTCGTACATGAGCACTTGCAAACGCACAGTATCATTGGGGTATTTATATCGCTGATGTTTTTATTGTCTGCCACTGCAAAATCAGCTCAATTACCCTTTTCATCTTGGCTACCTCGCGCAATGGAAGGTCCTACGCCATCATCGGCTATCTTTTATGGATCGCTTTCGGTACATATTGGGGTGTTTTTACTGTTGAGAACGTATCCATTTTGGGAAAACCAAACCTCTGTTCGGATCCTGATTGCGGGATTAGGATTATTGACGGCCTTAGTGGCTACGGGAATCGCCCGCGTTCAATCGTCGGTGAAAAGCCAGATTGCCTATGCATCCATTGCGCAAATAGGCTTGATTTTCATCGAAGTATCGCTAGGTTTTGAGAAACTGGCCTTGTTCCATTTTGCGGGTAATGCGTTCCTACGAACCTATCAATTATTGGTTTCGCCGTCAGTGGTTTCCTATTTAATTAGAGAACAATTCTACCATTTCGAGCCGCGTGCTAGTTCGATTGAGCGCCTATTGCCTACAAAATTGCGTAATACGCTGTATGTGCTTTGTTTGAAGGAATGGAATTTAGATTCGTTTATGTACCAATACCTTTGGAATCCAATGAAATGGGCAGGAAATAAATTGAATTTCATGAATGGAAAACGCTTAATAGCGTATTTCATCCCTGCTTTTGGAATTAGTTATTACTTAACGAACCAAAATCAATTAAATGAGACCTCCTTGCATTGGTTACCTATTCTATTTGCTGGAATAGGTTTAATCATGGTATTCAAATCATTCACACAGCGAAAAAGTATTCGATTAAGCTGGATATTAGTGATTATGAACCACTTCTGGATTGCCCTAGCCATTTCGCTGAATGAGAAATTTGATTCCTTTGAATCTGTACTTTATTTAAGCGGAATTATGGTAGCTGGGCTTGTGGGATATCTTTGTTTACAACGTTTGTTCCAACAAGAAGGGAAAATGACCCTGAATCGTTTCCAAGGTTTATCCGAAAACCATCCTAAAATTGCGCTGATCTTTTTATTAGCGTGTTTAGGACTTACCGGATTTCCGATAACTCCTACCTTCATAGGCGAGGATTTAATCTTCTCTCACATACATGAAGATCAATTTATTTTAGCGAGTATCGTTTCACTAAGTTTCATCCTAGATGGATTAGCGGTGATTCGTATTTATGCCCGCATTTTTATGGGTCCTAATTATAGAACCCATGCTGAATTTTCAAACAGATATTTTTAAACTATACCATTTTAAACAAAGATGAAAAATAAACTTGAATTACCTAAAGATGGCCTAGCCGGGCTTAAAGAGAATTTCTCTTCCGATGCTGTATCGGGATTTATTGTGTTTTTATTAGCATTGCCTTTAAGTTTAGGCATCGCTAAAGCTTCGGATTTCCCCCCAATTATGGGCTTATTGAC
>CANFWR010000164.1 GCA_947450865.1 Cytophagaceae bacterium | reverse complement strand
TTCCACTCGGTAGATCTACCATGCCGTAAGAAAGGTGGAAGTTGCCTTTTGAGAAGGGTTTATTTAATTTCTTTAGAATATGGAAAAGTACCTCGAAGTGGTAATCTTGTTCGTTACCCACTACATAAACTGATTGATTTGCTTTGAAATCTTCGTATTTTAATTGAGCGGTACCCATATCTTGGGTGATGTATACGGAAGTTCCGTCTTTGCGTAAGACTAATTTCTCATCTAAACCCTCGGCCTCTAAATTGATCCAAACGGATCCATCTGGCTTTTGGAAAAATACACCCGCCGCTAATCCTTCGTCCACTAATTGCTTGCCTAATAAATAGGTATTGGATTCGCGGTAGATTTTATCGAATGAAACGCCCATTGTTTGGTAGGATTTCTCAAAACCAGCGAAAACCCACGCGTTCATTGTGTTCCATAGGTTCATCACCTCTTCGTCGCCTTGTTCCCATTTCAAAAGCATTTCTTGGGCTTTTAATAGAATAGGAGCTTGTTTTTTAGCTTGTTCTTCGTCTAAACCGCCGGCCTTTAACGCCGCGATTTCTTCTTTGTAAGCCACATCAAAGGCCACATAGTATTTGCCCACCAGGTGATCGCCTTTTAATCCGGACGTTTCAGGTGTTTCTTCATTGCCAAAAAGCTGGTATGCTAACATCGACTTACAAATGTGTATGCCGCGGTCATTTACTAAATTCGTTTTAACCACTTCGTAGCCACCTGCTGCTAAGATTTGTGCCACAGAAAAACCTAAAAAGTTATTGCGTAAATGGCCTAAATGCAGCGGTTTATTGGTGTTAGGAGAGGAGTATTCTATGAGTACTTTTTCGCCTTTTGATTCAATTTGGAAAGGATTTTTATCGGAAGCCACGCTGGCTAATAAACCTAACCATGCGGAATCGTGAATAGATAAATTTAAAAATCCTTGAACAACTTGGTATGCCTTTACGATGGAACAATTCGCTAACATATATTCGCCTAAATCCGTAGCAATGGCTGCAGGAGCTTTTCCGGCTTGCTTAGTGAAAGGGAAAACGACTAAGGTGTATGCGCCTTCGAACTCCTTTTTGGTCTCTTGTAACGCGATTTCGGTCACTTCGATCTGAAAGAGTACTTTTAATCCTTTTGCAAGTTCTAGCTGTAATTGTTGTTGAATGTTTGACATCTAATTGGCTGTAATTTATCAATCGACAAAGGTAGCTAAATTCGGCCTAAACAATGCCTCTGATGCTCAGAAATGAATAAATTAATCTTACCTTTGCCCTAATTATGCAAAATATGTACCACGAGGCAATTCAAACTTTAAAATCAGGAGGCGTGCTGTTGTATCCCAGCGACACGATTTGGGGTTTAGGCTGTGATGTTCGAAATGAGCAGGCCATTGAGAAGATTTTGGAACTGAAAAATAGACCAGCATCTAAAGGTTTGATTGTCTTGATCTCTAAAATGGAGCAACTGAGCGAATATGTGGAACAAGTGCCAGATCTTGCCTGGGATTTAGTGGAATTTGCGGAGGACCCTTTGACGATTATTTATCCCAAAGGAAAAAATGTATCTTCCTCTTTATTAGGGCCAGATGGTAGCATTGCGATTCGCTTAGTCAAAGATGAGTTTTGCAAAGGCTTGATTTACCGTTACCAAAGGGGAATAGTTTCTACTTCCGCAAACCTTTCTGGGGAGCCTTCGCCATTGAATTTTGCTGGAATTGCACCTTCAATTATTGCTGGGGTAGCTCATTTGTTGAAAAATCCAGCAGGAGAGGGGCCCGCGAAGAAGGCGAGTAAAATTGTGCAATTAGGCCTTCACGGCGACTATAAATTAATCAGAGGATAGATGAAGGAAGGGAAGGAGATTGTAGCAGATCCAATATTCTCCAAAATTGGCCTAGCAGCCGATCGATTGGGGCTGGATAGTTACGTCATTGGAGGGTATGTGCGTGATGCGATTTTAGGTCGGGATTGCAAGGATATCGATGTGGTTTGCATCGGTTCTGGCATCGATTTAGCACTCGAAGTAGCGAAAGAATTCGATTTACCTGAACACGCAGTGTCGGTTTTTAAGAATTTTGGCACAGCGATGATCAAAGTCGATGACTGGGATCTAGAATTTGTAGGCGCACGAAAAGAATCGTATAACCGAGATTCCCGGAAGCCAGTCGTGGAAGAGGGATCCTTAGAAGATGACCAAAACCGCCGCGATTTCACCATCAACGCGATGGCCGTTCAATTAAATAAGGCGAATTGGGGGAAATTATTGGATCCATTTAATGGTCTAGATGATTTAAATTCCAAAATCATTCGCACCCCTTTAGCCCCCGGCATTACGTTTTCTGACGATCCACTTAGGATGATGCGTGCGGTTCGATTCGCCGCTCAATTAGGTTTTGACATTCTTCCAGAGACATTTGAAGCCCTAAAAACGGAGAAAGATCGCTTGTCGATTATTTCGATGGAGCGCATTTCAGATGAATTGAATAAGATGATTCTCTGCAAAAAGCCGTCTTACGGCTTTCTTTTGCTAGATGCTTGCGAAATTCTCCCCATCATTTTCCCTGAGTTTATGAAGCTGAAAGGCGTGGACACAGAAGATGGCAAGGGACACAAAGATAATTTCTACCACACTTTACAGGTATTGGATAATATTGCCGAAAACACAAATGACCTTTGGTGGCGCTGGGCAGCAATTTTACACGATATTGCCAAACCGCAAACCAAACGTTTTGTACAAGGCAAAGGCTGGACTTTTCACGGACACGAAGATATGGGTGCGCGTCAAGTACCTAATATATTCAAACGCTTGAAATTGCCTTTGAACGAGAAGATGAAGCTGGTTCAAAAACTAGTTCGCCTCCATTTACGCCCTATTGCATTGTCAAAAGAGGAAATCACGGCTTCTGCCTTACGTCGCCTTTTATTCGAGGCAGGTGAGGAATTAGAAGCCTTGATGACCCTATGTAGGGCAGATATTACGTCGAAAAATGGCGATAAGGTGAAACGTTACCTCCGTAATTTTGATATAGTAGAGCAAAAACTGAAGGAGGTAGAGGAAAGCGATTCGCTTCGGAATTTCCAGCCTGTTTTCTCTGGAGAAATCATTATGCAAGTCTTTGATATTGGTCCTGGACGCGAAATTGGTTTAATTAAAATTGCGATGCGCGAAGCGGTTCTTGAAGGTACTATCCGAAACGAACTCGCCTCAGGTTGGGATTTACTCTTAGAAGAAGGTAAGAAGTTGGATTTAAAACCTGTCGTATCTCTCGCTGATATTCAATAAAAAAGGCTCCGAATTCGGAGCCTTTTTACTTTCTTAGGCAGATGTATATTATAAGTTGATCACTAGATCTTCTTTCGCATAACGAACCTTAGCCGCATGTGCCATAAAGTCATTCGCTGCATCACGCTCACCTACAGCAAGCATCAATACAGAGTGTAATCCCATCGCTTCTAGACCCAATAATTCATCTAAT
>CANFWR010000163.1 GCA_947450865.1 Cytophagaceae bacterium | reverse complement strand
TTAGCAGCATTGAGCAAAGAAGTGGAAGAAGCTACTTCATTAGAATTGCCAATGTTAGAGAAAAACTTAACTATCATCGCAACTTTAGCATCGGTATCTACTTTGATCGGTCTATTAGGAACGGTAGTAGGTATGATCAAGGCCTTCGCGTCATTAGGTAACTCAGGTGGATCAACTGATTCATCAGCTTTAGCAAATGGTATCTCTGAAGCCCTAATCAACACAGCATTAGGTATCGGTACTTCAGCTATCTGTATCATTGCTTACAACGTGTTTACAGCGAAAATTGATGAGTTAACTTACAGCATCGATGAAATCGGCTTGAGCGTTAACCAAAACTACGCTACGCATCACAATTAATATTTGAACTGATTTAGGGGCATCAGCCCTTTCATTCAATTTTATTCACCGTTCAAAAAAATAATTGTTATGCCAAAAGTTAAAGCTAAACGACAAAGTGTCTCACTCGACATGACAGCGATGTGTGACGTGGCTTTCCTTCTTTTGACGTTCTTCATGTTAACCGCGAAGTTCCGTCCAGAAGAGGCAGTTACGATCACCCCTCCATCTTCTATCTCAGAGAAACCTTTGAATACGAAAGATGGTATGCTAATGGTTAGTGTTTCACCAGAAGGTGGCGTTTATTTGGCAACTGATGATCAAATGGCTCGTGAGTTTATGTTAGAGCGTATGGCTAATCGCTATGGTATCGCTGTAACAGCTGAGATGAAGAAGAACTTTATGGCTTCAGAAATCGTAGGCTATCCTCTAGGAGCAATGCGTCAGGTGTTAAATATGAAACCTTCAGAAGCGAAAGCGCTAAGTAAGGGGATTCCAATTGATTCAGCCAATAACGAACTTTCGTATTGGGTGGGTTATGCGAAATTGTCTAATCCAGAGTTGAAAGTTGCTATTAAAGGAGATAAAGAATCTAACTACAAAGTGTTTGCTGATATCATCGGTACTTTGCAGGCTCAGAATATCAATATCTTCCAATTAGTAACTGGACCGGAAAATAAACCGAAATAAGTTTTCATTTTTAATTACGAAAAGAAATGGCAGAAATAGATAGCTCCGGTGGCGGGAAGAAAGGCGGAAAGAAGCGTAGTAAGAAAATGTCGACCAAAATCGACATGACACCCATGGTGGACTTAGGCTTCCTTTTGATTACTTTCTTTATGTTAACAACGACGTTAGCAAAGCCCGTTACCATGCAATTAAACATGCCTGATAAAACGGATACAAAGGAAACATCACCTGTAAAATTATCGGAAACACTTACGGTGTGTCCAGATGTGAACAAGGTGTATTATTACCAAGGTATCCCTACTGAAGCAGGTACAGTAATGCAAGTTACTAACTATTCGGAGACAGGAATTCGCAAGGTTATTGCGGATCTGAAAGCGAAAGTGGGTAATAATTTTACTCTCGTGATCAAGCCAACCAAAACTGCGAAGTATCGCAATATGATTGATATGCTTGATGAATGTGCGATTACTAACAATAAGCGTTATGCTTTATTAGAAATCGATCCGGATACGGAGGCATTGATTAAACGATCAGGTAAATAGCTTATTAAATTAATTTTAAATTAAACGAATATTATGTCACAAGTAATAAGCCAAGATGCTACTTTGGACGATATTATCTTCAAAGACAAGAACCGTGAATTCGGTGCCTTCGTTCTAAGAAAGACGTATCCTAAAGTAATGAAGCGGTCCGTATTACTAGGCTCTGCACTCTTTGTCGGTGCTCTTTTGCTAGCAGCTTTCTGGAAACAGTTAACTGCCGCTGCAGAAGATAAGACTGAGGTGACTGCTGAAGTAATGAAATTGGACAAGCCTGCTCCACCTAAAAAGGTTGAGTTGCCTCCACCACCGCCACCGCCACCACCCAAGGAAATTCCTAAGGTGACAACGACGAAATTTTTACCTCCTGAAATCAAACATGATGAGGAAGTAACGAAGCCAGAGCCTCCACCTGAAGAGGTAAAAGGTAATACGGCATCTGAAACTGTAAAAGGGGAGTCGGAATCGTATGAGCCACCAGTTGATCCAGATGCAAAGGGTTCTGAGCCTGTTGAGCCACCTAAGCCTGCTGAAGACGAGATCTTTACGGCGGTAGAGCAACAAGCTGAATTCCCTGGAGGTCCGGGTGCATGGGGACGTTTCTTACAGAAAACGTTGAAATACCCATCTGCTGCTCAACGTGCAAACGTAGGTGGTAGAGTATTCGTATCATTCGTTGTTAATACGGACGGTACCGTTCAAGACGTACAAGTTTTGAAGGGTGTTGGTTTCGGATGTGATGAGGAAGCTATTCGTGTGATCAAATCTATGCCAAGATGGAATCCTGGTAAACAATCTGGACGCGCGGTTAGATCTCGTTTTACTCAACCGATCACGTTCGTTTTATCTGAATAAGATATAAACGCTTAACCATAGACAGACCTGCTGAATGTATTTTTAGCAGGTCTGTTTTTTTAAAGAAAATGAAAAGACCTGTTGCTATTTGGATTAATATTGGATTTCGATTGATCGTTGCCTTCGCCTATTTTTTGTTAGGGCTGTATGTGGCGTTTTATTCGGAGTTTGATTTAGGTACTAATTTTGGAGTGCCTACCATTGTTTTATTTGGATTACTATTTATGGCCTATGGTTTGTTCCGTATTTGGAGAGCCTACACTTATTTCAACTCGACAGATGAGGATGATGAATATCAGAAATACTAGTTTAGTCCTTTTGGGGCTATGTTTTTTCCAGTGCTCCACAGATAAAAAAGAGGGGCCTACTGATTCAGCTACCGTGGGTGAAATTACACTAGGGGTAGATGAGTCTTTTGAACCGTTGATGAAGGCTGAGAAGACGGCTTTTGAAGAACAATATAAATACGCTAAAATCAAGTACAAGTTCAACCCTGAAAATGAACTAATCGCCGACATGTTGAATGATAAGATTCGAGGGGTAGTAGTTTCGCGTGATTTGACAGCAAAAGAAAAAGAAATTTTCACTCGGAAAGCCATCGCTTACCGCAGTTTTAATATAGCCGCTGACGGAATTGCTTTGTTAGCGAATAAATCCAACTCAGACACGCTAATTACTTTAGCCGATTTGAAGGATTTAATTGTGGGAACATCGACCAAGTATACGCTTATTGTGGATAAAGCGAACTCGAGTAATTTGAAATTTTTATTAGACAAATTAAAGATTTCGAGTGCAGAGAAATTACATGTAGTGGCGGCTGGGTCTAACCCAGAAGTCATTAATCAGGTGAAAAATGATCCACGAGCAATCGGTGTAGTCGGTTCGAATTGGATTAGTGACGGTGATAATCCTACTTCTTTAGGTTTCATTCGCTCAGTGAATGTGATGTCCGTAGCGGAAGGGAAAGGGATGGCTTACTCTCAGCCTTTTGGATATAACTTGGCTTTGAAAAAATACCCTCTTTGCCGGGAAATTAAATATATCTTAAAAGAAGCGCATCAAGGTTTAGGTACAGGATTCTTGAATTATGTGTCCGGAGATTTAGGTCAATTGATTGTTTTGAAGGCTGGCTTAATTCCTTTGACACGCCCTATCACGATTCGTACGTATCAAATCAGCCAATAGTGTATTTTTATTTTGTTTAGAATA
>CANFWR010000162.1 GCA_947450865.1 Cytophagaceae bacterium | reverse complement strand
GCACGCCATTTGTAGTGGTCGCCGGCAAGCCAGATTTGGGAAACATTATCGAATTGCTTGTCCTCCGCGATTTGCTCCGGGATCAAGTGATTATGGTAATCAATAATGGGCATCTGCGCCGCATATTGATGGTACAAAGTTTGCGCCGTCTCGGACTGCAACAAAAAATCTTTATCTAAAAACGCTTTCATAGTATGTCGTTTAATCTATTCAGTGGACAGTGGGCAGTGGGCAGTAGTCCTTGGACAGTCGGCAGTAGTCCTTGGTCAGTCCGGAGGGAATGAGTCCGAAGGTGTTTAGTCCGGAGCTATCATTTACCATTCACCACTTACCATTTCCTCCTTTATGCTTTGTGCTCTATTCTTTATGCTTTAAATCTCTACTCTATAATCTACTCTCTATAATCTCTAAATGTATTTAGTAACCCCCTCCACAAATCCAGGAACCGCCGTTAAATCCGAGCCCCAAAGAGCCGTATTCGATAACACCTTCTTCAAGTCAAAATCTTTCCATGCCTCGTAGAAATACGGCGCATAGTCGCATTGAATAGGGTAGGCCTCTCCGTTGCTATCACCATAGTATTTTCCACCTTCCTCTTTCACCGCGTGCATAAATTGCAAATAAGCCGCGAAGCCCATGCAGAAAAGTTCTGGTGCTTTGCCAAAGTTTTTAGCATAATTAATCAACAATGGCACATTTCGCATCCGCATTTTCGTCGTGTACTGCACCGTAATATCGATCAATTTATGGTTAATGTACGGATTACGGAAGCGGTCTAACACCGAACGACCGAAGCGATCCGCCACCTTGAAATCCATCTTATAGGGGATACCAAGCGCTAATTCGCTCAGCATTAAATTCATAATCAACTTGCTCAAATAGCCGTTCGCCATCACATCTTTTACGAGACGAAAACCTAATAAAAAGGACATTCCGCAAAGTAAAGTATGGGTTCCATTCAATAAACGCAATTTCAATTCGCGGTAGATCTCGATATCCTCTGCAATGATGACGCCTTTATCTGCTGGGGCAAAGGAAAGGACTTCTTTTACTTTGGCCCCTCCTTGAATTGCCCAAAGGCTATACACTTCAGAGATGATCATTAAGGAATCTTCATAGCCTAATTGCGCGCAAATCTCTGCATTCGTCGCCGCATCCGGACTGCCCGGAACGATGCGATCCACTAAAGAATTACAGAAGTGATTCGCCGTTTCTAACCAAGACACAAACTCTGAAGATAAACCGTGGTCTGCTGCTAATTTCAAAACAATGCCTTTCAACACATCGCCATTGTTAATAATTAATTCCGTAGGCACAATCACCATTCCTGAGGCAGCAGATCCAGCGAAATGCGTGAAACGTGCGTGCAAGAACGCCAATAATTTAGCAGGGAAGGAGTTAGGGCAACCATTCGCAATCGGATCATTGGCCACATAGGTGATTCCTACTTCGGTAGTGTTCGAAAGGATGATTTGCATCTCCTCGCTCTTCGCGCATTCGATGATTTTATCCCAGTCCTTTGAAGCGGTAATGGTACGAGAGATGGAGGAGTTGATGATATTCTCTTCTTTGGCAACACCCTCATCGATTCCCTTGATGCAATGTGTATACAATCCATCTTGTTCGTCGAAGGCATCTGCGCCTCCTTTAGCCGTCGATTTTACGACTACTACGCGACCCTTGAAAATTCCCGCGCGGTTCGCTTTGTCTATATAAAAATCGCAAAGTCCGCGTTGCAAGACCCCCGTCCCAAATTGCAGGACTTTCTCCGGATACGTGAATATCTCCGGCGATGGAACTTGTAAAGCAATAGAAGATTGAAGTTTGCCTGACTCCAGGAATTTTTTCGATAAGCGCATAGTAATTCTAATTTCCTTTAAAAGGCATAAATCCCACCTTTTTACCTGATTTTCAGCTAAAAAAATGGGATTAAATGACCTAAAACGTTTACGCTTCGCCTATGGGGCCGTTATAATTCATGGGGAATTGGAAACCTGCTGCATCCCCTTCTTTCATTATAGGGCCAAAGGCCTCTTCGTACTTCTGAATATTCTCTTGTAACGCCTGCATTAAGCGGTAAGCGTGGTCTGGAGTCATCACAACTCTCGACTTTACTTTGGCCTTAGGCAAGCCTGGAAGGATGCGAATAAAGTCCATCACAAATTCCGATGGGCTATGCGCGATTAACGCTAAATTCACATAATGACCTTCCGCCATTTCTTCTGGAAGTTCGATATTCAATTGATTTTCTTCAGTGGGGTTTTCCATATTTCTTTGGGAATAAAAAATAAACCCCCGAACTTAAGAAAAGCCGGGGGTCTATTCAAATGAATCTACAAATTAGTTTGCAGCTTCTACTTTTTCTTTCGCTTCAGCGATTTCAGCAGCTTCTTTCTTCGCTTCGATAGCTCTTAGCTCATCTTTCGAGGTAACTAAGATGTCTTTGTAGCGACGAAGACCTGTACCTGCCGGAATCAAGTGACCTACGATAACGTTCTCTTTCAAGCCGTCTAACGTATCCACTTTCGCGCGAATCGACGCTTCAGAAAGCACTTTCGTAGTTTCTTGGAACGACGCAGCGGAGATGAATGATTCAGTTCCTAACGACGCTTGCGTGATACCTTGTAAGTTAGAAGAAGAAACGGCTGCTTGCGCATCACGTACCTTCATTAACTTCATATCTCTACGTTTTAACGAAGAGTTCTCATCACGTAAAGCACGAGCAGAAAGAATCATACCAGCTTTGTATTTCTCAGAATCTCCAGCATCCGTAATCACTTTCTGATCTAAGATCAAGTCGTTCTCGTGACGGAATACGAAACGATCTACGTTTTGACCTTGTAAGAATTGTGTATCACCTGGCTCTAAAATCTGAACTTTTTGCATCATTTGGCGAACGATACACTCGATGTGCTTATCATTGATCTTCACACCTTGTAGACGGTATACGTCTTGGATCTCGTTCACTAAGTATTCTTGTACCGCTGTAGGTCCTTTGATCTTCAAGATATCTGAAGGTGTAATAGCACCGTCAGAAAGTGGAGAACCTGCACGCACGAAGTCATTATTTTGTACTAAGATGAATCGTGTTAAAGGTACTAGGTAACGACGCTCAGTTCCCTCTTTCGGTGTCACGATAATCTCCCGATTACCACGCTTAATCACACCGTAAGAAATTACCCCATCAATCTCAGTTACTACTGCTGGGTTAGATGGGTTACGTGCTTCGAATAATTCCGTTACACGAGGAAGACCTCCCGTAATGTCACGTGTTTTACCTGCCGCACGAGGAATCTTAGCGATAATTTGACCCGCTTTGATTTTATCTCCTTCGTCGATCGCTAAACGCGCACCTACTGGAACGTTGTATACTAAATCTTCTTTACCTTTTGCTTTAACTAGTACGGATGGGTTCTTCGTCTTATCTTTCGATTCGATAATTACCTTCTCGCGCATACCTGTTTGCTCATCCGCTTCCTCTTTGTAGGTATTGTTTTCTTCGATTGCCTCGAATTCAATTTTACCTTCAGCTTCAGAAAGGATTACCGCATTGTATGGATCCCAAGCACAGATTTCGTCTCCTTTTTTCACTGCTTGGCCTTCCTTAACGCGTAAGAATGAACCATATGGAAT
>CANFWR010000161.1 GCA_947450865.1 Cytophagaceae bacterium | reverse complement strand
TACATCAATCGTTTGAAGAAATAAATGAAATTACGAGTTGTGATTTTAGGGTGTTTGTTAGTTTTAGCTGGCCAAATAAAGGCCCAGACTGACCCCGTATTCTCTTTATTTCGATTATATCCGCAAGTGATTAACCCAACCTTCGTGGGCGCTAGTGATAAAAACGAGATCATTCTAGTGAATAGAAACCAATGGACGAATATGCCGGGTACACCGGTCACAACCGCCTTGATGGGTAACTTCAATTGGGGAGAGAAAATGGGTGTGGGATTCACAGCATTTCTAGATCAATTAGGCCCAGTGAAGGCTACTTCGGTAAACAGCGATTTTGCCTATCATTCGCTAATCAATGACAAATGGGCCCTTTCTGGAGGGATTCGCGTGGGGGTGACTAATTTAGCTTTGGACTTTGCTGGTTTGAGTTTACTAGACCAAACAGATGAAATGTTTACCCAAAACTATTCTACCGGATTACAGATTAATTCGGGCTGGGGAATTCGCCTAGCGAAAGAAGACAAGTTCTATGTGAGTATTTCACAACCGAGGATGCTTTGGAATGATTTTGGCCTCCAAAATGGGAAATACAAAGACGCCTCCTTCTACTACGGGATGATAGGTAAGAAGCAGGTTTTAAGTAAAGCCGTGAGTATCCATACGAATGCGATTGTACGAGCTGCGGCCGATTTACCCTTGAGTTATGATGTAAACCTAACGGGATCATTCTACGAATTATTCGATGTGGGTTTTGGCTACCGAAATGAAAACGCAATCGGCGTTAACTTGGGTGTACAATTTAGTCCCACCGTTTACTTAGGTTATCAATACGAGATGCCTACGAATACCATCTCTAGAATCACGAATCAGACGCATGAATTCGTGTTAAAGTTCCAGTTTGAGCGCGGTAATTAACGCGCTTCTAACTCAGAGAACAAGTTCAATCCCGCACCAGCCGCTAAGTAAAGCACTTCCGCTAAAACCGCCTGCGTATAAAGTCCGTCTATATCTGAATTTCCAAAAAACTGAAAGTCAGCCAAAATTAAACCTAGGCAAAGTAAGAAATTACTGATCACAAAAAGTTTGATAGGACCTGTTACTTTAGCCACTTTGAATGCTTTCAAATAACCTTCTGTCGCGTAAAAAAAGAAGGGTAATACGAGTAATGATTTGATGTTTTTCATATTGTTATTGTTTTGTTGATACAAATTTTCATTTATAGTCCGCCAAAAGTTGGCGTACTACTGAGAATTTACTAGATTCGAACATGAACACGACAGATCGCCTCAAAGAGCTGAATAACCTATTTCTGCGAAAGACTTTTCCCTTGCGTGTGGCAGCGGTGAGTGATTATTTCACGGAACATTTTGACCAAATCAGCTATAGCGAACGTAGTTTCAGCCGCGACCTGAAAGCATTGAAGGAAAAACTGGCGGAACGCTACCCTAGCCTGGAAGAGGCAGAAGGCGATTTAATTCGCTATTCGAAATCAGAGAATCGCTTCTATTATGTCCGCGATGACATCAGCGCCTTCCCTTCCTTCTCTGAAAAGGAATTGGACCAAATAGCCTCTATCATCGATTTCAACAAACATTTATTTACGGGTGGAAATGGGAATGGTATTGTGAACAAGTTGCGGGCAATCTCTTTGGAAAACAACCTCTTAAAACTCGAAGAACTAGCGAACTGGCCGGCGATCGAATTAATCAACGAGGGGGATCGCTCCGGCTCCGAACACGTCAAATTCTTAGTAGATGCGATTGCCGGAAAGAAGTGCATCGAAATTTCACACAAAGGATTAGCGGCCACATCGAAAGTAAAAACCGTCACCGGACTGCCCTTGCTGATCAAGGAATACAATAATGGCTGGTATACCGGATGGTATTTGTTATTTCAAGAGGTTACGGAGATACAAACACGCATTTCTCTTGATAAACTTCGGCTCTTTGCTTTGGATCGAATCGAAACCATTCGACTAAGTCAGACGAGCTATAAAACGCGGATTCATCCGGATTTTCAGCCGGCTGATTTTTTTAAAAACAGTTTAGGTTTATTTCGGGGTACTGGCGCTGCTGAGCGCATCCTCATTCAAGTACGCGAAGATTCCTGGATCAAAGAATACATAGCTAAATATCCCGTTCACCCATCGCAAAAAACAATGGATGCCTTTCATTATGAATTATCAGTAGAGATTAACGAGGAACTTGAAAATTTTCTACTACGCTATTCCACTGAATTACAAGTAATTGAACCTCCCGTTTTGCGCGAAAAGGTTCGTAAAAAATTAGAGAATGCCCTTTCTCATTATCAATAAACTGATAATCTGATAAGCCGGTGTTTGATAACCGAGAAATAAACCTACCTTCGCTTATTACAAAATCAATTAGTGGTTTGGTGTGCATCAAGATGAAAGAACTTTTCTTTCATCTTTTTTTTTAACTTAGGTTTTCTAAACCTATAAAAAGATGCAAAGACGTGATTTTATCCAGAGCTCCCTATTAGCAGGTGGCCTCAGCGGAATTCCTTCATCGCAAGCCATTCCCGCTAAACCTAGTTTACAACCTTCCATTAAATTAAGTGTCTCCAGCTATTCCTATTGGCATTTTAAAGGAGATAAATTCCCGATTGAAAAGGTAATTGATGATGCAGCCTCCCTTGGATTAGAGGGAATAGACGTATTACATCGTCAAATGGAAAGCGAAGACAACGCATATCTCCAAAAACTAAAAAAACATGCATTCGTTAATGGAATCGCCATGACTTGTCTTTCGATTCACCAAGGTTTCGTTACACCGGATAAGGAGGAATTGAAAAAACACGTGGATCATACAAATAACTGCATCGAGCTTGCCTATAAAATGGGCATTCCTTGCCTTCGGTTAAATACGGGGAGGTGGAATACGATCAAATCCTTTGACGACTTAATGAAAAACAGAGGAATTGAGCCCATTTTACCTGGATACACGGAAGATGATGGCTATAAATGGTGTGTGGATGGTATTCAGCAATGTCTAAAAAAAGCGGAGGAATGTGGCGTTTTATTAGCCTTAGAAAATCACTGGGGTTTAGGCTCTACTCCAGAAGGAATGATCCGAATTCAAGACACGGTGAATTCCCCGTGGCTAGGCTTATTGATGGACACGGGGAACTTCTTGGAGGATCCGTATGATAAATTAAAGATGATTGCTCCTCGTGCGAGCTTCGTACAAGCTAAGACCTATTATGGCGGTGGCGAATGGTATTCTTTGGAATTAGACTATGATAGAATCGTCAAAATCTTAAAGGACGTAAACTACCACGGCTACATTTCCATTGAGTTTGAAGGAAAGGAGGATGCCAAATCTGGGGTTCGCAAAAGTGTCGAATTACTACGTAAGGCGTTAGCTAAGTAGATTAGCTAAGTCTTTGGCTTTTAATAACAAACCTATTTTACAACTATGAATCAACACCATAATTCACGCCGTGACTTTCTCAAGAATGCCGGCTTACTAGGAGCTGCTGCAGCTTTCCCCAATATACTTTCAAAATTACCTGGCGAAAAAGTCAATCTAGCTTGTATCGGTATCGGTAACCAGGGTGGCTTGGATGTGATGTCCTTGTACAACACGGGCCTTGCTAATATTGTTGCGCTTTGTGATGTGGATATGGGCGCTCCTCAGACATTAAAAGTGTTAGAGAAATTCCCTGATGTGCCTCGTTTCCAAGATTTCCGTCAAATGTTTGACAAAATGGGATCTCAAATTGAGGCTGTTTCTGT
>CANFWR010000160.1 GCA_947450865.1 Cytophagaceae bacterium | reverse complement strand
TAGTGAATCTTTAATCCAGAGATTTCATTCTTCAATTCTACAAATAATTCCCCCTTCGCATTCTTACTTACATTCACAATGGCCTCGTACATCGATGGGGCGTATTTCTTATCTGCTACGTCAAAACGAGCCATGTGGTCTTCCACGCGGCTGATAAAATTATCCCAGTTCTTGTTTTCATTAGGCGACCAAAGTGCCTCTGAAATAGCTAGCGCCCTTGGCCACATCATATATTGCAAATGGCGGTAATTAAACAATTGCTCTGACCACATATTCGCTTGGCCACCTTTTACTAATTTCGCATCCACACCCGCAGGAACTGGATTAAACGCATAGGAATCTGCTAATCGAACGGTTTTATAAACTGGCGGCTCAATGGCTCTATCTCCCTGCATTAAATCCACATACACATTAGTATTAGGAGTCATCACCACTTCGTGACCTAATTTAGCCGCTTCTACTCCGCCGGCGATTCCGCGCCAAGACATAACTGCTGTTGCCTTTGGCAATCCTCCACCCTCTAAAATCTCATCCCAACCTAACATGCGCTTACCTTTGAACGTAATAATCTTCTCTAAACGTCGTACAAAATACGCCTGCACCTCTTGTGAATTCTTCAAACCTTCACGTGCTCTTAAAGCCAAAATCTCCGGATTCTTATCCCAATAGTTCTTAGGACACTCATCTCCACCCATGTGGATGTATTCATACGGGAAAAGACTTGCCACCTCGCCCATTACCTTATCTAAAAAAGTATATACTTTCTCATTAGCTGGACAAAGCGTATTATCTAATAATGCCTCTGGATGATCATGTGACCAATCAATGAATGGCTCACCGGAAATAACTTCATATTTATCCGCACCTGGCGTACAAGAAAGCTCCGGATAGGAAGCAACAGCAGCCATCGAGTGACCAGGAACATCTATTTCAGGTACAATATTCACAAAACGTTCTTGGCCATATTTAACCAATTCCTTGATATCTTCTTGTGTGTAGAAACCTCCGTAATTACGCGGCTCATTAGGTTCAGGAGCAGAGAAGGTTGTAAATCGCCCCACTTTCTTTACGTTAAATGCTCCTTTTTTCGTCAAATTAGGATAAGATTTGATTTCAATTCTCCAGCCCTCATCGTCAGTTAAATGGAAGTGAAGCAGGTTATATTTGTATTCCACCATGTCATCGATGAATTTCTTCACATCCTCTTTGGAGAAGAAGTGACGAGCTACATCGAACATTTGGCCACGCCAAGCGAAACGAGGCGTATCCGTAATCTGAGCGTATGGAATCGACCAGTTCACTCCTTTAGCTACTATTTTCGATTCGATTTCTTTAGGCAATAATTGTACTAGGGTTTGAATACCATAGAATAGACCCGCTGATTTGTTCGCCTTGATGCTGACCCCTTTTGCATTTACCTGCAACTCATATCCCTCAGCACCCAGGGAGGCGTTGTTCACGATTTGCATTTGAATAGCGGCTGCACCTGCCGATTTTAGGGTTACTGAACGACCCGTGGCATTTTTCAATTTACCTACCAAAGTCGCATAGCCCACTTTCAATTGGGAATCAGTTGGACCCGAAATAGAAATGGAAGTAGGTAAAACAAATTTACCTGCTGGATAAACCGCCTGAGACGGAATGGGAATAATCGAGGGTGTTTGTGCTGATGAAACGAAGCTTAAGCCTAAGCAAACGAGTGCAATGATTCTCTTCATAATATAGGTTTTGTATCGAGTTAAAGTTCCATCAAAATGCAGAATATTCCAAATCGTTTCGTATTTTTGAAACAAGAAGCATTATATACAAAACACAAAACCATGAATGAAACTGCCACACTTGCTGCTCAGCAAGTGGAACTCACACACGCTATTGACACGGTTTGGGTGGCCCTTTGTGCCGCTTTAATTTTCCAAATGGAAGGAGGATTTGCACTCCTCGAAGCTGGATTCGTCCGTTCTAAAAATGCCATCAGTATTATTGCCAAAGTAATGATCGACATCATGTTCGGTGGTGTTGCTTTTTATTTAGTCGGATTTGGGATTGCCTATGGTAAATCCAATGGCTATTGGGCTTTTGACACCGGAATTATGGAGGGCGATTTAGGTCTAGGTTTGACCATCTCTAATTCACTTTTCTGGTTTATCCAAATGGGCTTTGCCGTTGCGGCTATTTCTATCGTTTCGGGTGGAGTAGCAGAACGCATGAAAATGTGGTCTTATGCCATTTATGTAGCCATTTTCAGCGCGGTACTTTATCCATTAGCGGCCAACTGGGTTTGGAATCCAAACGGATGGTTAGCCTTACGAGGATTTAACGACTTTGCTGGATCTGCTGCCATTCACGCCATGGGTGGATTTGCTGCGCTTGCTGGTGCGATTGTTTTAGGACCCCGTTTAGGAAAATACAATGAAGACGGAACGGCTAATGCGATTCCAGGACATAACTTAACCTTATCAGCGGTAGGTGCCTTCATTCTTTGGTTTGGATGGTTTGGATTCAATCCAGGTTCTACTTTAGGAGCCGTGGGCAAATGGGATCTAATCGGTTCTGTAGCTACTAACACCTTCCTTGCTTCTGCAGCAGGTGGTATCGCTACGATGTTATACACGTTTATTCGCTACAGAAAAGTGGATATTACGATGGTGATTAATGGGGTATTGGCTGGATTAGTGGCCATCACTGCCGGTTGCAATGTGGTATCTGCGGATTCTGCCTTGATTATTGGTTTCATCGCAGGTACGATCGTCGATATCGCAGTAGTGGTTGTAGATAAAATGAAAGTAGATGATCCAGTAGGTGCGGTAGCGGTACACGGTGTAAATGGTTTCTTTGGCACGATTGCAGTAGGTCTATTCTCCCAAAAGAATGGCTTATTTATCACCGGCGAAAGCGCACAATTCATCACGCAATTAATCGGAGTTTCAGTGATCAGCGTATTCTCCTTTGCTACAACGTATGCTATTTTCATGGCCTTGAAAAAGACGATGGGCATTCGTTTAAGTCACAAAGCAGAATCTGCGGGTATTGATGCCGTTGAATTTGGAGTAGAAGCATACACAACTTTTGAATAATAGCTAAATAAATACGATATGAAAAAGGTAGAAGCCATTGTAAAACCATCGAAATTAAAAGCTATTCAAAAAGGCTTGATCGATGCCGATATTCCTTGTATGACCGTTGTTCCCGTTCGTGGAGCTGGTTTACAACAAGGTTATTCAGAAATATACCGCGGTACAGAAAAGTCCATGATCTTATTGCCAAAGGTCATGATCATCTGTGTCGTAAGCGATGAAAACCTCGAAAAATGTTTGGATGTCATCCTAAATAATGCCTCAGAGGGCAACGTGGGAGATGGCAAAATCTTCGTTTATGATGTGCAGGATGCGATCAGAATCCGGACTAGGACGAGGGGGATTGAAGCAATTCGATAATAAAAAAAGGGCTTAGGCCCTTTTTTTTATTATCGAATTGCAAAGACCAAAGTTCAAAGAGCAAAGTTCAAAGATCGTTCGCCTGCGACGAATACAAATAGCAAAGCACAAAGTTCAAAGTTTAAAGGTGGAATCGCCCTGCGGCGATAAGTTCGTGAAATATTAACCATAATTATCAAAAATGGATCGATTTTCGATCCATTTTTGATTCCAACTTTGAACTTTTTGCTTTGGTCTTTGTGATTTAATTAGTCGCATCACAAAACTAAAATAACCCTAAAGCGAGTAAACATCTCCTCCGAATACCACCCAATCGTCCTT
>CANFWR010000159.1 GCA_947450865.1 Cytophagaceae bacterium | reverse complement strand
TTGTGGCTGTGTTTCGAGAAATGTACGTCAGTGCCTAATTTTTTCTCGCTTCCCTCCTCTTTAATGAGGAATTTAGGGGTCACTGGAGCTGGACAAAGTTTGGTATAAAACTTACCTCCCACTGGCTGATAGAAAAATTCCACGGAGAAGAAACCAGGTGTACCAAAAGTTTCACAGGCCGGATCTAATTTTTCCAAATGACGCCTAAACGAACATTCCCGGTCATCAATGCAAAACATAGCTTGGAAACTCTTCGTATGTGGTTTAACAGAATCCACCTTTTCCATTTGCAAGCCTTTTAAAACCTGATCATAATACGACCATTCAAAGGCTTCTTGCCACAGACTCAATACGTCCATTTTCTCAGAATAGACAATAGGATCGTGAAGCGGAATAATTTTCTCCGTCACGAAATTTCCCACTGGTGACCAAGATTGGTCTAGCTTGTAGTTCAGTGCATCAAATTCTAACAATAATTCGAATAGAATTAGGTCCTCTAATTTTATAAGTCGGGTATCCAATAAGGTCTGAGGAAGATCCTCCACAGTAGAAACCATGCCTGACCATCCCTGATGTGAGAATTGCTGATCATACAAGTATTGTTCATACAATGATTCGTTCTCTCCTACTATTTTTCGTAGCATCGTTGTTATGGTCAATGCAGGATCTAATAATAGTTTTCTCGTTTCCTTGTTATAAAAAATACTTGCGAAATTCGTACTTTCTACCGTACGAATAGCCTCTAAAAATGATTTCCCCTCTAATGGGAAATTCCAAATAGAAATTCCTTGGTCTAAAAAGCTTCCAATAATTCGAAATAAGGTAGGATGAACTAAGGAGTCTACATCTATTCCATACGTAGTTTTCCAAATTCCACGTAAAGCTCCTACGCGACCCGGTTCAATATTAGGGTACTCTCCAAAGAGTAATTTACCCTTCCAGGCTTCCGCATTTCCTTTTTTCTGTACCAAAACGCGTTCTAATACATCATCCGAGATGCGTCCTTCTTGATACATCGATCGAAAGGTCTCTAAGGGGAAATAGACTTGGTAGCCTAGTTTAACATGCGCTGTTGCTAATGCTTCGTGAAACGAAAGGTTTTGGAATGCATGCAACGTATTGTGGTGCACAAAGTCCATTAAAGGAGCTTGTGCCGGCAAAAAGTGTTTCAGTTCATGAATCACATGATGCTCATTAAATGATTTATACATAAAATGATAAGATCAAATCTAAGATAAGGCAGATTGAATAAAGTATTGCGTAAACAATAGGTAAAAAAAGGGAGGTATTTCTACAGCCTAAGATTTTTGAATGTCAAGAAAATAGGTGTTTTTAAGAAGGCGAATGCCTTAGTAGGGAAACCTGTAATTCTACTTAAAATTGTATGGTTTACAGGGAATAATAAGGAAGAAACTTGGTTTAAAACAAAAGGGATAAATAAATTATCCTCCTCATTCTCAGTCGTATCTTCTTCTAATAGAAAATCCATAAAACCGAAATCAGCCGACTCGGTTTTATGGATCTGTTGGGATTTTTCTTTTTGAATGGAAGCCGTGATACCACCTTGCGCTGAAGACGTCAATGACGTCAAAAACGAGAGCGATATGAATAATAAAAATATTTTGTTAAGCTTCATTACTACAAATATACACTTATTTTAGGGATGATAAGTATTCCACCACAGCTCTAATTTCTCTTTTACTCATCAAGGATCCCATCGGTGGCATTCCAGATGGTAAGTTTTCTCTTGATTTAATGCGTGAAACTGGAATGCGTAAAGGTTCTGCATCGTTTGTTTTTAATTGCACAAGCTCATCCGTTTCAGAAATAATCGAGCCGGTAACTTCTTGTCCATCTGTCAAGACGAAATTCGTGGTTCCGTATCCTGGAGAAATGCGCGCACTTGGCTCAATTAAGGCTTGTAAAAGTTGCTCTCTTGTTAATCTGGAGGCCACTCCCTTTAAATTAGGACCTACATTAGTTCCTTCTCCACCTACGATGTGACAGCGCACACATTGTACCGTTGAATTATAATTAAAGATATTGCGCCCGTCGGTAACAGATCCTCCATACAAGGCTTCTTTGAATTCATCAGTTAAAGTCCCTTTCACTTTTAGGGCATCTAATTTAGCCACTAATTTCTCCTCATTACTTGCCTCTACCGCCTCCATTAGGTCTAATTTAATTCCCGTAGGCAATTGATTATCGACCATTTTCTGAATCAAATCAGTTAAAATAGCGGACGTGTTAGCTGGTTTCATTTTGGCCATACTTTGCAATAGAGATTGCTGCTCTGTTAGTGATCCTTTTTCGAAAATTGGTTTTGTGATTGCCGGTAATTCGCTGGCGCTTAATTCAATTTTATTCAAATTGCTTAAGGCAATTCCTCGGACAAGTTTGCTCGTGTCAGCTATCCCTTTTTCTAAGATGTACGCTAATTTTGATGTATTTATTTCTGCCAAAGAACTAATTAAGGCCGCCTTCACTTTCGAATTAGTGTGTTTCTCAAATAGTGCAATTTCATTTTCTGTAAATGCCTTCAATTGTAACTCTGCCACTAATTTTGCCGTTGCAATTAATACATCTGGATTTTCAGAGGCAAGGAAAGCTGGAATTTTAGGCTGAATACGCGCAATCACATCGGCTGGGTTTCTATCCAAAACACCTCTATGTCTACCATCCACTCGATCCATCACAGATGGATTTGCCCAAGAACCTAAGGTCGCAATTGCTTCTGCACGCAAAGCTTCAGGGATGCCCGTTCTTTCTGAATAGGCAATCAATAAATCAATTTCTTTCGCTGAACCCACGCGCAAGCAGGCATTGATGGCTCTTCTAATGATCACCTCATCTTTCAAGCGCGAATCAGCTAAAGTCGCCGCTAAAGCCGGTAAAGCCGCTGGAATGGATTCATCATCGTTAATCGCTCTTGCTGCTTCTGCGACGATGTATTCATCCGAATCTTGTAGGAATCCCGCAATTCCCGGATGAGCCAATCGACGTAAAACGAGCACCGCCGCGATACGCAAAGAACGATTAGGCGAATTTTGCAAAGCTAACATTGGTTCCGCCTGCCCTATTCTGCTTAAGGCTAATACCGCTGCATGACGCAAATACAGGTCCTTGTCTGCGTTCGTTTCGATTAATTTCAATAAAGATGGAATGGCTTTTTCTGTACGAATGCGTCCCAAAGCCTGTGCTGCAAAGAAAGAAACACGTGGGTTAGTCGATGCCACTAATGGAATCAATTGTTCAGCAGCGGATCCATCAAAAATATCTCCTAATGCTTTGGCAGCTTGCGCTACGATTTCTTCGTCCTTGTCAGCTAAAAGTGGCTGAATAGAAGCTGCTACTTTGATTTGGCCTAATCCCCAAATGCCGTGTACTCGAGCTAGTTGATTCTCCTTTTGCTGAACGGCATTTACGAAAATAGCGCTCGCCTTTCTCTCGGCTAATTCATATTGTGCTTTTAAGCGAACGCGTTGATCGCCATAAAATAACAAGTCATACAGTTGTGTCAAACTTTGCTTCGTATAATCCTGCTGAATATACTTTTTTGTTTGCTCGCGTTCCGCTTTCAAATCATTCTCTTTCTCGTCTACATCAATTTTCCAGATACGTCCGTAGTTCTTGGTATCCCATCCAAAGATCCAATCAGACGCGTAAAGTGCCCCCTCAGGCCCGAAACGAATCCCCGTCGGTAAAATTCCTTTCACCACATCCTCTTCTGATTTGAAGTCAAAAGAAGCGCCTTTCGGCTTT
>CANFWR010000158.1 GCA_947450865.1 Cytophagaceae bacterium | reverse complement strand
TTCTACTAAAGGAATTATCAAAGAAGAGGCCGTAAAAATTGCTAAAGCGGATTTACCTGCTGCTGTTTTAGCCTATCTTGATTCCAATTTTCCAGGTGCAACAATTGAACATACATCGAAAAAAACCAAAGGAGCCAAATTAGGCTTCCGGGTTGAACTAATTTTCAACAAGGAGCATTATTCAGTCTTCTTTGATGAAACAGGTGCATTTCTAGGCCAAGTGACTGGATTACAAGGCAAACCTGGTAAAAAAGGTCCGGCTCCAGCGGCCACAGAAATTGCCTTAGCCGACTTACCGGCTGCAGTCAAATCCACTTTAGCAGGCTATACATTCAAGCGAGCTATTTTAGTCAAGGATCCTTCTGGGATGGAAGTATACCATATCCGAATAGAAAAACTAGGAGTTCCCTATGACTTAGTTGTGGATGCAACTGGCAAAATAGTAAAAACAAGAGAGGTTAATACAAAGGGACCAGATTTTACCAAAGTTGAATTAAAAACACTTCCAGCAGGTTTAACAGCCTATTTAAATGCAAATGCAGCTGGATTTACGCTAGATTATGCAGTCGCTATTTTAAAAGACTCTGTCGTAGTAGAATACCATGTAGGAGTCACGATAGGCACGGTTAAAAAAGAGTTTCATTTAGATGCCTCATTCCAGTTATTACCTAATCCTCCAGGAGGACCTAATGGCGGTCCTGGTCATAACCCTCCAGTACTAAACATAAAGGAATTAAAGTCTACAGACCTACCTGCAGCAGTGAAGACTTATTTGGATACTAATTATGCAGGATGGGCATTTGTCAAAGGAGCTAGTGCATCAGTAGACAATGTAGTAAAGGATTACCACGTAGTGATCGAAGTAGCAACTAAGAAATACATGCTTGAATTTGATGGAAATGGCGCATTTAAAAAGGCAGTTGCCCTGTAAATTCAATACCTAACTTGTTTTAAAAAGGCTTGCAAATGCAAGCCTTTTTTGTGTTATTAGAGTATGCAAAACATTGAACCATCCTTCCAATGGGAATCGCTCTACGTCGCAGCGCGCGATAAAAAGTCCCCTTTCTTTGGAAGACACTATTCTGAAACGACTTACGAAAATGATATATATGGTTACTATATCCACCCGCTTTGGGATGATATAGGCTCAGAAACGCTATTCTGCAAAATTCTTTATACAGATTACACGGCAAAATATACGATTATTGAATTGTTCGGGGAATGGAATGATACGTTGCATAATGATGTGATGCATTTGAAAAGAACGGTCGTGGATCATTTCGTCGACGCCGGGATTAAACACTTCATTCTAGTGGGGGAAAATGTGTTGAATTTTCATGGATCTTTTGAAGATGACTATTATGCGGAATGGTTTGAGGATGTGGAAGATGGATGGATTGCGGCTATGCATTTTGCGCCATTTGTGGAGGAAGAATGGGCCAAATATAAGATTGATTATTACCTGAATTTTGGCGGGAACCTCCAAATTCCGAACTGGAGAACACTAAAACCAGAGTTGATCTTTTTTATGATCGACAAACTATTGAAAAGACGATTAAATCCGTAAATTCGTACAAACCTATTATACCTTATGAAAAAAATATTCCTTTTGACCTTGCTGTGTGCAGGTCTATTCTCTTTTGCAGTTAACGCAAAAAAAACAGATACCCGTTATTTCGAAATGCGCATCTACTATTGCCATCCAGGCAGACTAGATGCCTTAATAGAACGTTTTACGAATCACACGACAAAAATTTTCGAGAAACACGGAATGACAAATGTAGGCTATTGGATCCCTACCAATAATACAGAAAATGCTCTTTATTACATTCTAGCTTATCCGTCTAAGGCGGAACGCGATTCTTCTTGGAAGCATTTTAGCAGTGATCCTGAGTGGAAAACAGTCTCAAAAAAGTCCGAAGAAACGGGTAAAATCGTTGCTAAAGTGACAAGCATATTTATGAATGCTACTGATTTTAGCCCTAAAATTAAACCTTCAGGTGGACCAGTGGATCAAGTGTTTGAATTACGTACGTATTCTCAATTGCCTGGTAGAAATCCAGCCATATTAGCGCGATTCAAAGATCACACGATGAAAATTTTCAAAAAACACGATATCAAAAACATCGCGTACTTCACTACCATCGAAAAGGATCCGGCAGTTCAAAGTAAATTGGTTTATATAGTAGCACATCCATCAGAAGAGGCTGCAAAATCGAATTGGGGTGCTTTTGTTAACGATCCTAAATGGAAACAAGTATCGACAGATTCGGAAAAAGATGGCAAGATTATTGAAAAAATCGAATCGATCTTTATGACCCCTACATCCTTCTCTACTATACGTTAAGTACTATGAAATTCGTTAAAAAAGCACCGCTCCTATTCCTAGGTGGGATGATTAGCCTTGTTAGCTTAGGGATCCCTAAGATGATCAAGCCTACCAAAATCATCTCTGATTCCGTTCAAACAAAGGTGTCTACGCTACAAGTCCCCGAGGGGCTAGAAGTGAAACCCTTCGCCTCGGAACCGATGCTGGTAAATCCGACGAATATTGATGTAGATTCGAAAGGACGGGTATGGGTGTTAGAGGCCTATAATTACAGGCCCGGAATCAATGGAAATCCGATAAATCCACAAGGGGATCGCATCATCATTTTGGAAGATACCAACGGTGATGGCCAGGCAGATAGTCGAAAAGTATTTTACCAATCCCCTGAGCTGAATGCGCCTTTAGGTATCGCGGTTTTGGATTCGATGGTGATCGTGTCACAGAGCCCTTATATCTGGAAAATGTTCGATGATAACCGAGATGGCAAGGCGGACCGCAAGGAAGTGATGTTTTCTGGAATAGGTGGTGATCAGCACGATCATGGGGCACATGCATTTACGTTTGGGCCAGATGGGAAATTGTATTTTAACTTAGGGAATGAAGGAAAGCAATTGTTGGATGCCAAAGGCAATCCGGTCTTAGATCAAGATGGAGACCCGATTGGACCCAAGAAATACCGTCAAGGAATGGTATTTCGTTGTAATTTGGATGGAAGTCAAGTGGAGGTTTTGGGGCATAATTTTAGAAATAATTACGAAGTAGCGGTGGATTCCTATGGGGCACTTTGGCAATCAGATAATGATGACGATGGGAACAAAGGGGTGCGGATAAATGCCGTTTTCGAGCACGGAAACTACGGTTATGTGGATGAAATGACGGGGGAAGGCTGGTCTGTGAACCGGACGAATATCGAAAAAGAGATTCCATTTCGTCACTGGCATCTAAATGACCCAGGCGTGGTTCCTAATTTACTGCAAACGGGTGCGGGTTCACCTACGGGCATGATCATTTACGAGGGTAGTTTATTACCGTCTATCTTCCAAAATCAAATGATTCATACGGATGCAGGCCCTAATGTGGTTCGTTCCTATGCTACCACTCCTTGGGGAGCTGGTTATGAGGCAAGAATAAACAATTTGATTACTTCGCGCGACCAATGGTTCAGACCAGCGGATGTGGCGGCTGCACCAGATGGATCTCTTTTTATTGCTGACTGGTACGATCCAGGTGTAGGTGGACATCAGGCGGGTGATCAGGCCAAAGGCCGTATCTACCGAATCGCCCCTAAAGGACACGCGTATAAAAAAACAAACTTTGAATTAAGTACGCCCGAACTAGCTTTTAAAGCATTAGAGAATCCTAACTTAGAAATCCGCTTTCTAGCCTTTCAGGCTTTGAAAAAAATGGGAAATAAGGCTGAATCCGTATTGGAAAATGAATTCAACACGAATGAAAATCCGCGATTTAGAGCTCGTGCATTTTGGGTATTGAATCAAGGATCACGTTCGAATGAGTTTATCCAAAAAGC
>CANFWR010000157.1 GCA_947450865.1 Cytophagaceae bacterium | reverse complement strand
GAAAACTAACTCAAGAATGGATGGAAGAATATAATTACAATAGACCTCATGAATCTTTAGGAAATTTAACTCCTATCGAATGGAAAGAAAAAGTGCTTAATAACCCAATGTCTACAGTTTTGACTGTCTGAAAAAGGGGGTACTTACAATTGCCTTAGTGGTTTGGGCGCCAAGGCGCTGGAAAGTGTGCGCGTGCATTACGCTAATTTTTTGGCAAACAACAGAAAAAACGCCAACAGCCTACCTCAGTGCGGTAAAAGGAGACGCGGTGTGGGTTGAAAATGAAGGGGCGAAATCCATCGCTTCGTTACCTTCGAGTACGGATCCTGCTTGGATTCAAGCGCACCTTAGTCCGATGTGGGCAAACGTAGGCGTGAAGGATACACTGGTACAGCGTTGGCCAGTGAAAAGCAATATTCATTGGAAATACCGAGGTGAAACGTACGCTTATGTCCGCGAACCCACGGAAGCCAAAGGGCAACAGCATTTGATTTTAGGGAAAGAAGTGAAATACCGCGATAAAGAATGGTTAAAAAGCTGGCAAAAGGCCACCTGGTATTTTCTGAAGAAACCTTCAGCCTATTGGCTGGGCGAGCTGAAGCCTTACTTGCCTCAGCAATATTATTTTTTGGACGAACAACCGGCAATCGTATTATAAAAAAAAGGCTGCCGGTGAGGGCAGCCTTTAAAATTAGCTTGGCTTCTTTTCGTTACGCTTACGCTCGTTCGGATCTAACCAAATTTTACGCATACGTAATGACTTAGGAGTGATTTCTAAGTATTCATCCTTTTGGATAAATTCCATACACTCTTCTAATGAGAAGTTTAATTTAGGAGCAATTTTGGTATTCGAATCCGTACCAGAAGCACGCATATTCGTTAATTGCTTTGCAGCTTGAAGGTTCACTTCGATGTCGTTTTGGCGATTGTGCTCACCTACTACCATCCCTGTGTATACTTCTTCACCTGGATCGATGAAGAACACCCCTCTATCTTGTAATTTATCAATCGCGTAAGGAATCGCAGGACCTGTGTTCATTGAGATCAATGATCCGTTGATACGGCCTGGAATCGCTCCTTTGAATGGTTCGTAAGCGATGAAACGGTGAGCCATAATCGCCTCTCCAAAAGTTGCCGTCAATACTTTAGAACGTAAACCAATCAAACCACGAGATGGAATGTTGAATTCTAAGTGTTGTAAGTCACCTTTAGGTTCCATAATCAACAACTCACCTTTACCTTGAGTCGCTAATTCGATTACTTTACCTGCTACTTCAGCTGGAACGTCTACTACCAATGATTCTACTGGTTCTAAACGCTCGCCGTTTTCTCCTTCTTTGAAAATAACCTGAGGCTGACCTACCTGTAACTCATAACCTTCACGACGCATCGTTTCGATCAATACAGACAAGTGAAGAATACCACGACCAAATACTAAGAATTTATCTTCGCTTTCTGTCGTTAAAACCTTCAAGGCTAAGTTTTTCTCTGTCTCTTTGAACAGACGATCACGGATGTGACGAGACGTCACTAATTTACCTTCTTTACCAAAGAATGGAGAGTTGTTAATCGTGAACAACATATTCATCGTAGGCTCATCAATCGCGATACGCGCTAAAGCCTCTGGATTTTCTGCATCAGCAACGGTGTCACCAATTTCGAAATCTTCGATACCTGTTATCGCACAAATCTCACCACATTCTACTTTATCTACTTTTACTTTTCCTAGACCTTCGAATACTTGAAGCTCTTTGATACGCATCTTCTTAGTAGAACCATCTGCTTTGCATAGCGAGATTTGCATCCCTTCTGTCAAAGTTCCACGCTCTAAACGTCCGATCGCGATACGACCTACGAATGAAGAGTAGTCTAATGACGTGATCTGCATTTGCGGAGTTCCTTCTTGTACTTTAGAAGCAGGAATATGCTCGATGATAGCATCTAATAATGGAATGATGTTATCTGTTGGTTTTTTCCAATCAGTACTCATCCATCCTTGCTTAGATGAACCATAGATACAAGGGAAGTCTAATTGATCTTCTGTTGCTTCTAAGTTAAACATCAAGTCGAATACACTTTCGTGTACTTCGTCTGGACGACAGTTCTCTTTATCTACTTTATTAACAATCACGATAGGCTTTAATCCTAAAGCAATCGCTTTAGATAAAACGAAACGTGTTTGAGGCATCGGGCCTTCGAAAGCATCCACTAACAAAATAACACCATCTGCCATACGTAGAACGCGTTCTACCTCACCGCCAAAGTCGGCGTGACCAGGTGTATCGATAATGTTGATTTTTACTCCATTGTAACGAACAGATACGTTTTTAGACGTAATCGTAATCCCTCTTTCTCTCTCTAAGTCGTTATTGTCAAGGATCAAATCTCCAAATTCTTGATTTTCTCTAAAAATTTTAGAAGCATGGATGATTTTGTCAACTAGGGTCGTTTTACCGTGGTCAACGTGGGCAATAATGGCAATGTTGCGAATGCTTTGCATAAAAATGTATTCGTTGAATGAAACGAAATTCCTTTAATTGGGAAATTCAAGGTGCAAAGGTAGGGATAATTTCTTTGAAAAGTACTATTAGCAAATTAAGAAACAAGTGCTTTCGGATTATTTTTCGCCGTTTGTGTAGAGACGTTCGCTTGGATTTTTGCTAAAATGCCGTTTGCGTCGATTCCGCATAGGGCATACAATTCTTTTTGCTCCCCGTGCTCGACGATTTCGTCAGGAATTCCAAGGCGAATAAGTTGTGAAGTATAGTTGTGATCCACCATAAACTCCGCAATCGCTGACCCAAATCCACCTTGAATCGCTGCGTCTTCTACGGTGATTACTTTCTTGAATTGCGTAAATACGCGGTGCAGTAATTCCTCGTCTAAAGGTTTCACAAAGCGCATATCGAATAAAGCTGGTTTCAGGCCAAGTTTGCGCGCTGCTTCGCAAGCAGCTATCGCTTCATTTCCAATATGGCCGATAGATAAGATCGCGATTTCCTCGCCTTCTAACAATTGAACACCTTTCCCGATTTCGATTTCTTCAAAGTTTGTTCTCCAAGCCGGCATCACACCTTCGCCCCGAGGATAGCGAATAGTAATCGCTTTCTCCTGGTTTTTGAAAGAGTCTAAGGACGCCGTGTACATAATGTTGCGTAGCTCTTGCTCATTGCGAGGAGCTGCCACAATCATGTTTGGCACACAACGCATAAAGGCTAAATCTAATAGACCATGGTGCGTGGGTCCATCAGCTCCCGCTAAACCTGCGCGGTCTAAGCAGAAAATGACAGGTAATTTCTGTAAACAAACATCGTGTACGACTTGGTCGTAACCACGCTGCATGAACGAACTATAGATATTACAGAAAACGGTTAAACCTTGAGTCGCTAATCCCGCAGAGAAGGTGACCGCATGTTGTTCCGCGATTCCCACGTCAAAAGCGCGATCAGGCATCGCCCGCATCATAATGTTCAAAGAGGATCCTGAAGGCATCGCTGGGGTGATACCCATGATTTTCGGATTCTTCTCGGCTAATTCTAATAAAGTATGGCCAAAAACCTCCTGGTATTTAGGGGGTTGTGGGTCGTCGTACGTCTTTTTATGGATCTCACCGGTCAGTTTATCGAATTTCCCTGGAGCATGCCACAAGGTTTGATCTTTTTCAGCCAGTGAATAACCTTTCCCTTTCGTCGTAATGCAATGCAAGATTTTAGGGCCTGGGATATCTTTAAGATCATTTAAAACCGTCGTTAAATTGTCGATATCATGTCCGTCGATCGGGCCAAAATACCGCAAATTCAAGGATTCAAACAGATTACTCTGATGTAGAAGCGTCGCTTTCAGTCCATTTTCGATCTTCGATACAATCTCTTGGGCCGTTTT
>CANFWR010000156.1 GCA_947450865.1 Cytophagaceae bacterium | reverse complement strand
CAGCTGCGAAAAAGCCCTTATTACACCACGTGTTTTTTTGGCTGAATAATCCGAATTCTGAAGAGGATAAGCAACAATTAATCAAAGGCTTGAAAGCACTAAAGGGAATTCCTACTATCAAGGAAATTCACATCGGAACTTTAGCCTCTACTGAAAAACGAGAGGTGGTGGATACGAGTTGGGATGTGTCAGAATTAATGTTCTTCGATGATGAAGCAGGCCAAAAAGTGTATCAAGATCACCCCATTCACGTGGATTTCGTGAAGAATTATGCACACTTGTGGAAGAAAGTAATTGTGTATGATTCGGTGGATGCGTAGATGAATTTGTTCCCAAATCCGTAAACGGAACAAATACGACTCCTCTTCCTGAATGTACGGGTTAGAAAATCCACTTTCTTTGGCAAAATTATTAACCTTAAACAACCAAAGAAATGAAAAAAATCATTCTATTATTCGCACTTGCGGGATCAATTTTCGCTTGTACTAAAAAAGAAGACGGTGCTGCAGCATCTGCTGGTGCTACTGGCCAAAGCGGTATCACGTTTGATAGCACTGCTAACACAGAGCTTGTTAAAAAATCAACGAAGGCAATTGAGACAGGAGACACTGCTGTTTACAGATCAACCTATGCTCCAGATGCTATTTTCCATGACAACCTAGATTCAATGGGACTTGACGCAAACATGGCGATGTTCAAATTATTCGCTGACAAAGGCGTTAAAGTAAAAGTGGAATTTGGTCCGATTTGGGAAACTCAAAATAACAAGGCTGACGAAAAAGGAATCACCAACTACGTAATTGCTTATCAAGTGATCACCCTTACAAAAGGAGACAAATCATTGAAAACATTGATCCATTCTGTAGATGCTATCAAAGATGGTAAACTAGCGGAAGAGTGGTTAGTATATGACAGAGCAGCAATGGCTGAAATGACAAAATAATTGATTTGGAGCAGCGTCCGCTGGACGCTGCTCCATTTTTTACTTCATCTCGCCGTACGGGATAGCATTAACATACAGCGATAATTCTTTCGCGACTTCTTTCATCAAAATCCAACGTTCTTGATTCGCTAACAACATAATAGAGATGTTGTCCGTTTTCAAGTCTTTCGAGATATAATAGTCTTTGCGCGTCTCGCTATAATAGGCTGACTTGTCTTCGATCGTTGTCTCCCGTGTTCTATTCAATAAATCATTGTTAAAACGGCGGAATTTTTCCGGTGTATCTAGCGTTAAGGTGAACCAAAGATTTCTGGTGCTGATAAAGGCCAAAGTCACTTCAAAGTGCTCTTTCCCCTCGTCTGAGGTCACTTTGGAATAATTGACTTTGCAGTTTCCGTTGATGATACGGGCTTGAATTAGCTCTGTTTTTGGTTGTGCAAACGCGCTAAACGCGAACACAAATAGCATAATGAAGCTGAGTGTTAATTTGTTCATGTAGGTTTTATTTTCAGCAAGGTAATAAAAATATTCCTCCGTCCTACTCACCCCTAGGACACTGGCTTGCGTTTCTTTTCGTACATTCGAATGAAACCTATTGAATATGAAAAAGTCGATCCTAGCCTCCGTGCTATTTGTGCTTTCTTTTGTGGCACAAGCACAGTTTTCCCTACAAAACTTACAAGTAGAATACCAAAAAGCTCCACTCGGTCTTGATGAGGCACATCCACGTTTTTCATGGCAGATGAATTCTACAGCGCACAACGCAAAACAAAGCGCCTACAGAGTCGTCGTTCAGACGGAATCTGGCAAGACTGTTTGGGATTCTAAAAAGCAAAACATGGACATTTCCTTAGGCATTCAATATAACGGTGAAGCCTTACAAGCGAAAACGGAGTACCGCTGGACGCTAGAGGTTTGGGATGCCGCAAAGAAAAAATCAACTCAGGTTTCCCATTTCGAAACAGGTCTAATGAACCCTTCGCTCGAGGCTTGGAAAGGGGCGGATTGGATTGGATCCAATGACTTGAATTTCTATACCCATTACCTTTCGGTTTATAAGTTTCAATATGGGATTCAGATTGATCAAGGCACGAAGGCGAGCTTTGTTTTTGGCGCAAATGATCCCCGATTACAAAACCGCAATCTGAATATTCAAGATGTAGCTAGCGCTCCTGATCAATCTTATATCAAGCTTGAATTAGATCTTTCCGGATTAGCAAAATCAGATTCAGGGCAAGCTGAATTACATATTTACCGAGTAGGTTATGACAAAAAGGACCGAGCAGATCAGGCGCTTAAAAGCTTTAAAATTCCTTTAGCGATCATCCATGCAGCGAATAAATCTCAAAAACATACCGTGTTTGCCGATTGTAATTTTGGCGTGTTTGATTTCTATATCGATGCCGTTGACAAAGCGCACAAGATCAATCCTACGCCTAAAAATGCGAGTCCCTACGCCGCTACCGGGGTGAACTTAAACCCGATTGGGGCTGGAAATAATTTCATCAGTTTTCCGATGCTTTCGGAGATTGGGTTTGCCACAGAGACGGGTGAATCCGCTCGTTTCTCCGATGTGATTATTCGCAATTTTAGACTCCCTAGCAATCCCTTATTTGAAGCTTCTCAGAATCCAGGATTATGGAAAGATGTATCTTTTGATGGAAAAGCATTTAACGTTTCAGGGAAATTTAGCGTGGCTAATCCGAGCCGAAACGCGGCACCGATGTTGCGCACAGAATTTGCGGCTTCTGAGGGGAAAACCATTAAAAGTGCCCGCATTTATGCCACAGCACGCGGTATTTATGAGTTATATCTAAATGGAAAAAGCGTGGGGGATGAGTTCTTCAATCCCGGTTTAACGCAATACAATAAAACCCATACGTATCAAGTTTTTGATGTGACATCGCTATTAAACAAAGGTAAAAATGCCTGGGGAGCTTGGCTAAGCGAAGGCTGGTGGAGCGGAAATATCACGTACAGTGGTGATAGTTGGAACTATTTTGGTGATCGTCAATCGCTGCTAGCCTCTTTAGAAATTCGTTATACGGATGGGACTGAGCAAGTTATTCGGACGAATCCGAACACTTGGAAATCCTTCACGGATGGACCCATTCGCGTGGGAAGCTTTTTCCAAGGCGAGGTGTATGATGCGCGAAAAAATGCAGAAATCGAAGGCTGGTCAGTGACAAATTTCAATGATAAAAACTGGAAACCGGCTGCAAAAATCGGCTTAGAGGGGACGAGTTTCGCCCTGGATTACCAAGGGATGAAATTAGTGAATCACTTGGATGATCGCGTAACGGTGCAGCAAGTATTGCAAGCGAAGTCCATCGCAGAACCCAGGAAAGGGGTGTTTGTCTATGATATGGGTCAAAACATGGTCGGATTTCCTAAAATCTTGATCAAAAATGGAAAGCCTGGACAAGTTATCACGATGCGGTTTGCCGAAGTTTTATACCCCGATTTAGCCGAATACGCAGGCCAAAAAGGGATGATTATGCTCGAGAACATCCGAGCAGCTTTAGCACAAGATATCCACATTTTAAAAGGGGGAGACGAATACATTCAACCACGTTTTACGTTCCACGGCTACCGCTACATCGAAATTACGGGAGTTGAAAAAGCTCCTGAATTGCCTCAAGTAGCCGGTATCGTGCTTTCCTCCGTAAAAAACATTAGTTCCTCTTACGAAACCTCGGACCCAATGGTCAATAAATTATGGTCCAACATCACCTGGTCGATGCGCTCTAATTTCCTTTCGATTCCGACGGATACCCCAGCCCGAAACGAGCGTATGGGCTGGAGCGGAGACATCAATGTCTTCTCTAAAACCGCCACGATGATGGCGCCTGTGAACAATTTTATGCGCCGTCACTTACTGGGCATGCGCGATGTGCAACGTGCCGATGGCCGATTCACGGATGTGGCACCGATGGGCGGTGGTTTTGGCGGAACCTTATGGGGGAGCGCGGGAATCGTGATTCCCTGGGAAACCTATCT
>CANFWR010000155.1 GCA_947450865.1 Cytophagaceae bacterium | reverse complement strand
GAGAAGTTCGCGTGCATACCTGAACCGTTCCAATCTAATTCGCCCAAAGGCTTGCAGTGCCAGTTGATCGCAACACCATATTTCTCGCCTAAACGCTCTAAAATATAACGACCTAACCAAATTTCATCACCTGCTTGCTTAGCACCTTTAGCGAACATTTGGAATTCCCATTGTCCAGCTGCTACCTCAGCGTTAATACCTTCGATATTTAAACCTGCGTCGATGCACAAGTCCATGTGTTCTTCAATAATTTCACGACCATATGCATTTTTTGCACCTACTGAACAGTAGTAAGGTCCTTGTGGCTCTGGGTATCCATTTGCTGGGAAACCTAAAGGCTTGTTTGTTTCTGGATCCCAAAGGAAATACTCTTGCTCAAAACCGAACCAGAAATCGTTATCATCGTCATCAATCGTAGCACGACCGTTAGACTCATGTGGAGTTCCATCAGCGTTTAAAACTTCACACATTACTAAATAACCATCACGACGTGCAGGATCTGGGCAAACATAAACTGGCTTCAATAAACAGTCAGAAGAACCACCTTCAGCTTGCTGAGTAGAAGAACCATCGAAAGACCACATATCTAGGTCTTCTAATTTGCCGCTAAAATTGTTTTCAATTTTAGTCTTAGAACGTAAACTTTGTGTTGGCTTGTAGCCATCCAACCAAATGTACTCTAATTTTGATTTAGCCATGATTTTTAAACTTGATTTTGAAACAAAAATACTTTTTTAGGAATTCGTATAGCAAAAATATACCACTTTTCAAGAAAAACAATAGTTTCTGCCAAAAAATCATGCAAATACAATCCTATTTTTTGTAAAAACTCAAAAAATCCAAATTAAAATCGGAAAATTGAATCCTATTTTTCGATTTTTGGCATTTTTTATACGATATCAATTCGCTATTTTTACCTAGAAATAAAATTTTCATATGGCAATCACTCGATTTAAGGCTCTTGAGTTAGCTCAATCCCGCACAGGAACTCCCGTAAAGCTTCCTACAGAAAAAGTTTCGGACTATTATGGCAGTATGACCTTCAGTGATGAAGTAATGCGCTCACTACTATCTCCAGAAGCTTATTTAAAGATCAATACGGCTATTCAAACTGGCTCTAAAATTGATCGCGATGCAGCGGATGAAGTGGCTGCGGCGATGAAATCTTGGGCCATTTCAAAAGGAGCGACCCACTATACACACTGGTTTCAACCTTTAACAGGAACAACGGCAGAGAAACACGACTCTTTCTTTGATATTGATTTAAGCAATGGAAAAGCAGTAGAGAAGTTTAAAGGTTCAGCACTTGTTCAACAAGAACCCGATGCATCCTCCTTTCCTAATGGTGGAATTCGTTCTACATTTGAAGCGCGCGGCTATACCGGTTGGGATCCCTCTTCGCCAGCCTTTATTATGGAGAATGCGGCAGGAACGGCTACTTTATGTATTCCTTCTGTCTTTGTTTCCTACACGGGAGAGGCTTTGGATTACAAAACACCTTTACTAAAATCGATCGAATTAGTTGATAAAGCTGCCACAGCAGTCATAAAAGAGTTCTTTAGCCGCGATGTTAGCAAAGTTATCCCAACACTAGGGGCTGAGCAAGAATATTTCGTGGTGGACGAGGCCTTATTTAATGCGCGTCCAGATTTAGTGATGGCCGGCCGTACCGTTTTCGGTCATGCACCAGCGAAAGGACAACAATTAGAAGATCATTATTTTGGATCTATTCCAAACCGCGTGAATGCCTTCATGGTAGATTTCGAAATAGAGGCACTTAAATTAGGCATGCCGGTGAGAACTCGTCACAATGAGGTGGCTCCAGCACAGTTTGAAGTCGCACCTACGTTTGAAGAGGCGAACTTAGCCTGTGACCACAATGCTTTATTGATGGATTTGATGTCCAAAGTGGCCTCTAAACATAAATTAAAAGTCCTTTTCCACGAAAAGCCTTTTGCAGGGATCAATGGGTCAGGAAAGCACAATAACTGGGCTTTAGCGACAGATACAGGGATTAATTTATTAGCGCCGTCATCAAAGCCTAAAGAGAATTTACGCTTCTTGACATTCTTTGTCAATACCTTGAAAGCGGTTCACGATCGTGCAGATTTATTGCGCGCGTCTATTGCTTCAGCAGGTAATGAGCACCGTTTAGGTGCTAATGAAGCCCCTCCAGCCATTGTTTCTGCTTTTGTGGGTAGTACGATGAGCCAAGTTTTGGACGACATGGAAAACATGGATGGCCTGGACGAAATTCAATTAGAAAAAGGAGACAATGTGTACCTTAAATTAGGTATCAACAAGATTCCATCATTGATTTTAGATAATACGGATCGCAACAGAACGTCTCCGTTTGCCTTTACAGGTAATAAATTCGAATTCCGTGCGGTAGGATCTTCTGCTAACTCTGCAGCTCCTATGACTGTTTTAAATACGATTGTGGCTGACCAATTAATCAAATTCCGCAAAGAAGTGGAAGAGATTTTGGAGAAAGGCGTTAAGAAAGAATTAGCCATCATGGAAGTCTTAAAGCGCTACGTAAAAGATTCTAAAAATATCCGCTTCGAAGGAAATGGGTATTCGGATGAATGGGTAGAAGAAGCGGCTCGTCGAGGTTTGTCTAATTTAAAGACTACGCCTGAGGCTTTAGCGGTATATGCTCGTCCTGAATCCATCGAATTATTCACAAAACATGGTATTTATTCGAAAGAAGAGATGCACGCGCGTCACGAGATTGAATTAGAAAACTACGTGAAGAAAATTCAAATTGAATCACGTGTGATTGGAGATATGGCCATTAACCATATTGTTTCGACTTCGTTGAAGTATCAAACGCAATTAGTAGAGAATGTGAAGGGCCAAAAAGAAATAGGCATCGACCCTCAATACTATGCGCCTACGATCGAAATGATCAAAAAAATCTCAGAATACACGTCCTCCATCGTTCGTTTACAAAATGAAATGACAGATGCACGTAAAGAAGCGAATAACATCGAAGATTTAGAGGAAAGAGCTGTGCTATATAGCACGAAGGTGAAAGGCTATTTTGAAGAGATTCGTTACAGCGTCGATAAATTAGAATTAATCATTGACGATGATGAGTGGCCTTTACCAAAATACCGTGAACTATTGTTAATCAAATAATCCTAGATGTCAACTAACACAAACCCAGGCTTTGACCCAGCAGAGATTGCAGCCTTAAAAAAGCAATGTGAAGCAGAGAAACGTTCTTTTGTCTATATTTTAGACGAAGATCTGCCTTCTGGAAACGAGCGAGAAATGGTTCACATCCAATTTGTGGGTCAATACGAAAAACAAGAAGTCATTTATGATGCGATTGTTTGTACCCTACAATTGCATTACTCCAGCTTATTATACGAAGCAGCTGAAAGAGAAATCATTCAGCAATATCCCTTGTATGTTCCTTTAGAGAACCGAGATGAGAATTACGAGCCTAACGAGGAATTAGACGAAGAGGTCGAAATGTTAATCCTTGAGGTGATTGAAGACTTAGAAGAAAACGAGGAAATTAAGGTAGCAGAATACATCGAAATCGACCCAGAATTCGAATACGGCGTTAGCATAGAAGCAGCCTTGTATGTTCCAGCCTTAGATGACGAAATGTTATCCCAATTCGTTCAGGACTTTAATGGCAACACTTTGAGCCTTGACCCATCACTTTATACCTTTAACTCAGACGATGAGGACGAGGATGAAGACGAATAACACATGAGTATAGCCGTATTTTACGCTCCCAATGCAAAGGATTCCTCTTATTTATCTGAAGAGGAATCCTTTCATGCTATACGGGTATTGCGTTTAAGAGTAGGAGAGAACATTCACCTGTTGGATGGCCGAGGCTCTAAATTCTCTTCGAATATAACCGCTGTAGAGGGGAAAAAAGTCGCTTTCGGCCCCTTAGAATTGATTGAATCTGAACCGGCACCAGCTTACACGATTCATCTATATGTC
>CANFWR010000154.1 GCA_947450865.1 Cytophagaceae bacterium | reverse complement strand
CTACGTGACCGGTTTAAAGAATTACAAAACTTAGGGGCGAAACAAACGGAATCATCTATTGAGAACTTAATTGCCTTAATTTCCTCTACTTATTATGATATTATTCGCCAAAACTTACGCGTTAATAACTTCAAAAAAGGATTAGAAATTTCAAACGACCGCCTCAAATTAGCGAAAGATCGCTATGAAGTGGGTCAAGGTTCTAAAGTGGATTATTATTCCGCACAAGTCGATTACAATGAAGACAAAGCACTTTTGATCGCCCAAGAACAATCCTACACAAACACCAAAATCGGCTTCAACACGCTATTAGTGAAGGATTATAAAGCTGATTTTCAAATTGTAAACAACATCGATTTACTTCCTAAACTGAAACTTAGCGAGTTAAAAGTGAGCGCCTTATCGCAGAATCCTACCTTGATCGGGGCTATCTTAAGTAAAAAAATCAGCGATTTAGATACCAAAAATTTACAAAGTCAACAGAAACCTCAAATCGATTTATTAGCCGGTTATGCACTGAGTAATGTGGCAAATGGCGCGGGTTTTGGGGTGGAAAAAGGAAGTAGTGATGTATTTAACTACGGGGTAAGAGCTACCATTAATATCTTCGATGGCTACAATCAAAAGCGTAGAATTCAAAATGCGAAAATCAACGCAGAAATTGCGGCGTTGCAAATCGAAGATTTGAAAAATGCTTTATTGTCGGCTTTAGAAAAGACCTACGTGACCTACGAGAATTCGATGAATCTGATTCAATTAGAGACGGAGAATTACACGATTGCGAAGCAAAACATTGACATCGCTTTTGATCGTTTCAAAGTGGGTATCGCCACATCCTATGAATTACGGGAGGTGCAACGCAATGCAGTAGCAGCGGAGACGCGTTTAATTGAGGCCAAATACGCAGCGAAAGCAGCCGAAATTGAATTAATTCGTTTGAGCGGAAACCTGTTGTAATTCTTCGTTGAGTTGTTGCTGGTACAGTTCGAAGTATAGCGTTTTATCCGCCATCAATTGATCGTGAGATCCACTTTCCACAATCGCACCCTCAGATAAGACAAAGATTCGATTCGCTAGGCGCGCAGAGGAAACGCGGTGAGAAATAATCAGCGACGATTTTCCGACGGTCACCTGTTTCAAATTTTCTAAAATCGTGTGTTCCGTGTGTGTGTCAACTGCGGATAAACAGTCATCCAGGATAAGCATCTTGGGATTTTTAGCCAAAGCACGGGCAATCGATACCCTCTGTTTTTGACCACCAGAAAGCGTAATTCCTCTCTCCCCTAATATCGTTTCGAATTGATCAGGAAACTCCATTATATTGTCATACACATCCGCTTGTTTTGCTGCATCTTCAATCTCTTGTTGAGTTAAGGCATCATTGCCAAAGCGAATATTTTCGGAAATACTCGTAGAGAACAAAAACACATCTTGCGGCACAAATCCCACAAAAGAACGCACCCAAGCCATATCCCAATCCTTTAAAGAGATGCCATCCAACAAAATCTCCCCAGAACTCGGATCATAAAAACGCGCCATCAATAAGGCGACGGTAGACTTGCCGGAACCTGTTTGGCCTAAAAGAGCCACGGACTCCCCTGCCCCAATCGTCAAATTCACGTTTTCTAATACCAAACGATCTGAACCTGGATACGCAAAACTGACCCCCTTGAATTCCCAATTGCCTATGATTTCTTGGCGAATTTGTAAGCCGGTGGTCAATTCGGATTTGGCCTCTAAAAACTCATTAATCCGCTTCTGTGAAGCTGCCGCTCGCTGAATCTGTGAACTAGTCCAGCCCAAAGCTGTCACCGGCCACGTCAACATAAAAACGTACATAATGAACTCCGTGATATTACCCACCGTCATTCTGCCGGCAATCACTTCCTGCGAACCGATATAGACCACTAAAATCGTCGAAAAACCCACCAATAATGCAATCAAAGGGGTAAATAGCGAATCCACCTTCACTAAACCTAGCGATTTAGTCCGATAGGCGGATGAAGCTTCCGAAAAAGCATCCAATGATTTTATCTCTCGAACGAAGGACTTCAACACCCGAATCCCCGAAAACGCTTCTTGTGCAAAAGTCGAAATCTGCGACAGCGCAGCCTGGATTTCTTCCGACTTTCGAATGATCACCGAATTCACATAATAGATGCTCAAAGACAAAATGGGAAGTGGCATTAATACGTACCACATCAATTTCTGATTCACCTGCCACATGGAATAAATCACCAAAATAAACACCGTGATTAAATTCAATCCGTACATAATACTAGGTCCCACATACATCCGAACTTTCCCCACATCTTCCGAAATGCGAGCCATCAAATCGCCTGTATTTTGTTGGCGATAGAAGGACAAAGGCAAGGTTTGGTAGTGAGTATAAATTTCATTTTTCAATTCAAACTCAATGTGACGGGACATCACGATGAGGGTTTGACGAACTAGGAATAGGAAAACTCCTTTCATGATGGCCATTAAAATAATCAGGCCACCGTAAAAAAACAGGGTAAATCCGAAGATTTCGTAGAAGGCCTTTTGGAGGCTAAATCCTTTAAAAAGGAAATAAATGTCAATGGTTTCCGTCACTAAATCGAGCGCATAACGCACTAATTGCGCAGGGAATACACCAAAAAAATTCGAAAATAAAGTAAATATAATCCCCAAAATGAGTAGCGACTTATATTTCCAGAAATACTGATTGATGTGACTTAATGCGCCCACGTAAGGAAGAATCTAAAGATTAATTGACTACAAAGATAGGACCTTTATCAATTAAAATTCTTAATTTTGAGATTCAAAACAAGACGCTCTTTTATTTCGGATGGTTAACAGGAGATTACTACGTGTCAAAGCATTTCAACAATTGTATGCTTTTTATACACAAGAACGTGCCCAATATCAATTAGCTTTTGATGGTTTAGCGACCATTTTCCAGCCTGATTTATCATTGATGGTTGCGAAAGAGGACCAAATGCCTCGTCTAGAGGGCCTGAGACAACTTGCCGAAATTCAATTAAAAGAGTATTTCCAAGAGATTACTTCCGAAGAAACGATTCCTGCAGAGGCTCAAGATGCGGCTCAATCTGTCTATCAATTGTATCAATCAAACGTGAAGCAAATCGCGAAAAAGTTGAAGCAAGATATGGTAACGGAGGTCGAATCGATCAACAAACAATACCTGAAAATCTTGTATTATTTGCAGCAATTGCCCTTAATCGCGCTTTGGGATGAGAATAGACGTTTATTAGAGAACAACACGAAGACTTCTCTTTTGGCAAAAAATAAGGTGTTGTATATTCTTTCCAAATGGGGTGATTTACAACGCGCCTTCGAAAAAAACCACATCGGCTGGTCTGAGGATGAAGAAAATTTAATCAAGAAATTATTTATTGAGAACATCTTGACGGATGAAACCTTCTTAACTTACCTTCCTACGTCTGGAAAGAAGTTTGAAGATGATTTAGCCTTCGTCGTATATGTATTGAAAAATTTCCTTTTAAAACACGAGTCAATGACGGAGTATTTTGAGGAAAATGATTTAAATTGGTCTTTGAATAAGGACGTGGTGAAGAGTATGGCGAACAAGACCTTTAAGATAGAGGCTTTGGAGGACCTAAGTTTACAACCACTCGCCATCCAATGGGAAGATGATAAGTTATTTTTTGAGGAATTATTCGATTATAGCGTTTCTGAAGATAAGCAATTGAGCGCTTGGATAGGGGACCAAACAAAAAACTGGGAGTCAGATCGCTTAGCGGTGGCCGATTTTATCATTCTTAAAATGGCATTAGCCGAGATGGTGAAATTCTCTAGCATACCAGTAAAAGTGAGCATTAACGAGTACATCGAACTAGCGAAAAACTATTCGACACCTAAGTCAGGCCAGTTTATAAATGGTATTTTAGACGTCGTTTCGAATCGCTTAGTTCACGAAAAAGTGATTACTAAATCAGGTCGAGGATTAATCGACATAGCTAACAAATAAAATGAGCAAATCATCTAGATCTTTTTGGGCCTTCGTAGTAGGCG
>CANFWR010000153.1 GCA_947450865.1 Cytophagaceae bacterium | reverse complement strand
TGGATTTTAAGACGGCGATTGAATTAGGGGATACCTTATCGCTGAAGTACCAGAGGTCATTGTGCAAATAGAAAGGTAAATGGTGGCTCAATTTGCTTTGAAAGCGTGCGAAAATTCGTGTTATTTGTAGCTTATTTTTAAATTTTAACGATTCAATATGTCTATTGCAAAAACCGGCGACAAGGTTGCCGTACACTACACAGGTAAACACACCGACGGTTCTATTTTTGACTCTTCAGTAGGAAGAACGCCCCTTGAATTTCAATTAGGTTCAGGTATGGTCATCAAAGGTTTTGATGATGGCGTAACTGGCATGACCATTGGCGAGAAAAAAACGGTAGTTATTCCAGCTGCTGAGGCTTATGGTGAGCATTCTCCAGAAAATACCGTGACGTTAGAACGCGCTCAAATTCCTCCTCACATTGAATTAGAATTAGGCGCTTCTTTGTCTATGCACCAAGATGGTGGTCATGTGGTAGAAGTGGTAATCACTGATTTAACGGATTCACACGTAACATTAGATGCAAATCACCCATTAGCTGGTCGTGATTTAACATTTGAACTTGAATTAGTATCGATTTCATAAACTATGAAAATTAATTTGCGCTCCTTTGCCCCCCACGGGATTGTCCTTTTGGGTTTCCTATTGATCGCTTTTATCTATTGTGGACCCGTTCTACAAGGAAAAGTATTGATTCAACACGATATTCAGCAAGCCCAGGCGGCGGCACAGGAGAGCATACAATACAAGGAGAAAACCGGTGAGGATGCGTGGTGGTCGAACTCGATGTTTGGCGGGATGCCTACCTACCAGATTTCAGGGTCTTATCCGTATTCTATTTCTGCCAAAATCGGTTCTTTCATTACCAATCTCCTTCCCAGCCCTGTGAATTTGCTTTTCCTAATGATGCTAGGGATGTATATTTTGCTGTGGGCTATGGGAGCCTCTCCTATTTTAGGCTTTGCCGGAGCCGTATTTTATGCCTTTGCGACCTATAATATGGTCATTATTCCGGCAGGACACACTTCGAAAGTATTAGCCTTAGCTTATGCTCCTATTGTTTTAGCGGGCGTGAAATTAGGCTGGGGAAATCGTAAATGGCTAGGCGCGGCTCTATTTACACTGGGAATGGCTTTGGAATTATACGCTAACCACGTACAAATTACGTATTACCTATTCTTTATCATTGGATTCTACAAAATCTACACCTTAACACAAGCAATCATCCACAAAACAGTAGTAGAATGGTTAAAGCGCGGATTATTACTAGGCTTAGGTTTAGTTTTAGCTTTAGGAACGCACTCAATGCGTCTTTGGAATAACTACGAATATGCTAAAGAAACAACGCGTGGTGCCTCTGAACTAAGTGCGAATAAATCGCGTGGAGATGGTTTAGACCAAACTTACGCCTTTGATTGGTCTTATGGTATTGCCGAAACAGGCACGTTGTTGATACCGAATTTTATGGGTGGAGCTTCTGCGGGAGATTTAGGAGGGACGTCTTCTAATACCTACCAAACGATGTCAAACGCGGGTATCCCAGACGAACAAGCATTAGGCTTTGTTGAAAAAGGACCGGCTTATTGGGGAGATCAAAGCTATACAGCCGGCCCTGCTTATGCGGGAGCCTTGGTGATCTTCTTGTTTTTGTTTGGTGCCTTCTACATCAAATCAGCTGAAAAATGGTGGATCATCGGATTCACTGCCTTGTTCATCACCTTCTCTTGGGGTAAATATTTCTTCTTTAATGGAATTTTATTCCAATACTTCCCATTGTTCAACAAGTTCAGAGCCATCACGATGGTACTTTCCTTCGTGCAATTAGGTTTCGTGACCTTGGGAATTCTAGGATTGATTCGATTCATTCAGCAAAAATCCAGCTGGTCTGAAATCAAAAAACCGTTGTTGTATGCTGCCGGATTAAGTGGTGGACTTGCCTTGTTTTTCGGAATGGCACCAGATTTATTCTTTGACTTTAAAGGGCCTAATTTTGGAGGAGCATTGATTCAAGATACAGCCCTAAATAACCAAATCTGGCGCTCTATCCAATTAGACCGTATCGAATTATTTCAATCGGATGCCTTCCGCAGTTTCTTTATCGTATTGATTGGAGCAGGCATTTTATGGGTGGCGAGTACAGGGAAAGTCAAAAAATCGATTTGGTTAATCGCCTTAGTACTTTTGGGTATTTTTGATTTGACGCCCGTCGCTAAACGCTATTTTGGTAAAGATTTCTTTGTCTCTAAAGCAACGCTGGACGAGCAAATCTTACCCACACCAGCAGATCAAAAAATCTTACAAGATACCACCCATTACCGTGTAGTAAATGTGGCAACGAACTTTATGAGCGATGCGACCACGTCTTATTACCACCAATCGTTAGGTGGATACCACGCTGCTAAATTGCGTCGTTACCAAGAATTGATTGAGAAACAGTTCACAGGCAATCCAGGACAAATGAACATCCTGAATATGCTGAATACGAAATACATTTTAAGCCCAGATTCGACCGGTCAATTAGCGCCTCAAACGAATCCAGGAGCACTAGGAAATGCTTGGTTTGTCACTTCTGTTCAAGTTGTTCCTACCGCAGATGCGGCGCTATCTGATATTGGGAAAATCGATCCACGCAATGTGGCTTTAGTAGAACAAAAAGATGCGGCATTCGTTCCTGCAAAGGACTTTAAAGCGGATGGCAGCATTCAGCTAACTGAATACAAGCCAAATCATTTGACTTATACATCTGATTCTAAGCAAGCAAACTTTGCCGTATTCTCCGAAATCTATTACCGTGGAAACAAGGACTGGAAGGCCTATATCGATGGGAAAGAAACGAATCATGTTCAAGCGGATTATGTATTGCGTGGTTTGGCGATTCCTGCAGGAAAACATACGATTGAATTTAAGTTTGCCCCCGTTTCCGTGATTACGGGAAATAAAATTGACTTAGGGGCTTCGATCGCGATGCTTTTATTTATTGCATTTGCTTTTTACCAAGCGGCTAAGGCCAAAAAAGAAACAATATGATCTACTCCATGACGGGCTTTGGAAAATCCCAAAAAGAACTCCAAGACCTGCAAATCCGTGTCGAAGTTAAAAGTCTAAACTCGAAGTTTACGGATATATTTTGCCGTGTTCCTAAATCGCTTTCAGCCAAAGAAATCGATATCCGCAATTACCTCACCCAACAGTTAGAGCGCGGTAAAATGGAGCTGAATCTACACCTTCAAAAGAACAACGAGAACGTTGAACAAAGCATCCTACCTCAAGGTCAAATTGCCACCTATTTCACAGAATTAAAACGCTTAGCGACTGAATTAGGCATCTCGAACATTGACGAAAATGCCTTGTATTTACAAGCGATGTCAATGCCTAGTTTGAATGCATCAGATCATTCTCAAGACAACGAAGAGGAAATCGAAGCACTTTGGAAAGTAGTTTTTGAAGCCGTTCAAGAAGCGGTAAAAGAATGTAAAGAGTTTCGTGCTCGTGAGGGAAAAGTTGTAGAAGACAAATTCCGTGAATACATTGCTTCCATCAAATCAGGACTAGCACAAGTTTTAGAGCAAGATAAAATCCGCATGCCGGGTATCCGTGAGCGGATGCGAAATGCCCTTTTGGAATTAGGCTTAAAAGAAGATTTCGATAAAAACCGCTTCGAGCAAGAAGTAGTTTACTACATCGAGAAATTCGATATCTCCGAAGAAAAAGTACGTTTAGCGACTCACTTAGATTACTTTATCGAAATTCTAGAAGAAGGAAACGGAAAGAAACTCAATTTTATGGCCCAAGAAATTGGCCGAGAAATTAACACCATTGGCTCAAAAGCAAATGATTCAACGATTCAGCGATTAGTCGTGAATATGAAGGATGAGCTGGAGAAGATTAAGGAGCAAACTGCAAATGTGTTGTAGTTGCTTCGCAACTAAAACACATTTGCTTAGTCATTGCTTCGCAATTTAGTCAATGAGTCGCCTTCGGCTTAGTCCGAAGGAAAAGTATAGAGCATAAAGATGAATGTTGCTACGCAACGATGTGTGAAACATTTCATATACGTATAAAAAAAGAGAGCTTCGCTTCCTTTTTTTATGCCAACTTTGAACTTTGCTCTTTGAACTTTGAAATTTATAAGATAATCAACGCGATTCCCGCGCACCC
>CANFWR010000152.1 GCA_947450865.1 Cytophagaceae bacterium | reverse complement strand
GTTTCCTCGATGCCTTCGTTCGGATTATCAGTAGCTGACCAAGAGATTTGCTCCGGGATATTTTGGTCGTCTAATTGTATTTTAAAATTGATTTCAGAATGTTTCATGGATGTAAAATTAATCGTATTTTCGTATAAATTAAGGAAAATTAATGGTTAAGGCTGAAATTATTACCATTGGGGATGAGATACTCTACGGACAAATCCTAGATACGAATACGCAGTGGATCAGCCTTGAATTAGATAAATTAGGGATCAAAACCGTTCGGAAATCATCCGTAGGTGATCAAAAATCAGAAATACTTCAGATTCTTGCTGAAGCAGCACAGCGAGCCGATGTTGTCTTTATTACCGGAGGATTAGGTCCAACGAAGGATGATTTGACGAAAAAGATTCTCGCGGAGTATTTTTGCTGTGCGTTAGCTATGCACCCAGTGGCCTTGCAAGATGTCACCGAATTCTTTGCTAAAAGAGGACGTGAATTATCGGATATCAATCGCGATCAAGCCCTATTACCTACCAAGGCAGAATTTGTACGCAATAGTCAAGGAACAGCTCCTGGAATGTGGTTTAATGAGAAAGGAATTATTTGGGTTTCTATGCCCGGAGTTCCTTATGAGATGAAAAATATCATGGAGCAGGAAGTGCTCCCTCGTTTAGTAAAACACTTCCAAATGCCTGTTATTTACCACAAGGTAATCAAAACAGTAGGAATCGGTGAGTCCTATTTATCTGATCTGATTGAAAGCTGGGAATTACAATTGCCAGAACATATTAAATTAGCCTATTTACCCTCTATGGGTATTGTTAAATTACGTTTAACAGCTGTGGGTAAAGATTTAGCCAGATTGCAAGAGGAAGTGGAGGTAGAATTACAGAAGGTAAATCCGTTGATTAAATCCTATATTTTTGGGTATGAAAAGGATGAATTAGCCGAGGTCGTTGGTCGCCTATTGATGGATCAAAAAGCCACATTGTCTGTAGCAGAAAGTTGCACTGGAGGTCATTTAGCACATCAGTTTACCCAAAACCCCGGTAGTTCTGCTTATTTCATTGGAGGAATTCTCTCTTATGCTAATCAAGTCAAAATAGATCAATTAGGGGTATCTGAAGAGATTTTAGCTTCGCATGGCGCCGTATCAGAAGCATGTATTCAAGCGATGGCGCAGGGTGTCCAAAAAAGACTCGGAACTACCTATGCTTTAGCCACTTCTGGCATTGCTGGGCCAGACGGAGGAACCGAAGAAAAACCGGTAGGGACGGTTTGGATTGCTTTGGCACATCCTACTGGAGTTATTACCAGAAAATTGACTTTAGGAGGAACACGCATGCAAAACATTTATTTAAGTTCTTTAGCTTGTGTAAATTTGCTGCGCAGATATTTATTAAACGATTTAAGCTAAGTATATGGCCATTACAGAAGTGATTATGCCCAAAATGGGCGAAAGTATCATGGAAGCGACTGTTTTAAATTGGTTAAAACAGCCGGGAGATTACGTGGAAGCGGATGAATTTATCTTAGAAGTGGCTACGGACAAGATTGATACAGAAGTTCCCTCTCCTGTGGCAGGTTATTTGCAGAAGATTTTAGTTCCTGTGGGTGCTGTTGCTACCATTGGAAAGGCTATTTGCGTCATCGATGCCGTTACGACAGAGACTCCTTCTACCACAGATTCATTTTCGTTAGATGAAACCATGTCTGCTTTAATCGATTTAACGGTAGGATCTTCTGAATTAAGTACGGAGAAATCGACTAATCCTTGGATTTCACCTTTGATTAAGCAGATTTGTCAGTCGGAGAATGTATCCCAAAGAGAATTAAACCAGCTCCCTGGTTCTGGGTTAGATGGTCGTATCACGAAGAAAGATGTGCTGAATTACATCGCGGTTCGAAATTCGAAGCGTATGATTTCATCCGGAACCTTGAGTCAAGGAGCTGGAATGCGTTTGCCTGGTGACGAAGTGATTGAAATGGATCGTATGCGGAAGATGATTTCTGAGCGCATGTTAGATTCTAAACGCATCGCACCCCACGTTACTTCATTCTTAGAGGCTGATGTGACCAATATGGTGAATTGGCGGGCAAAAGTGAAGCAAGACTTTCAAGACAAATACAAGGAAGCCTTAACCTTTACACCTCTCCTATTTAAAGCTACTGCTGAAGCATTAAAGGATTTTCCAGGCATGCTTATTTCCGTAGAGGGAAATTACATCGTACAACACGCACAAATAAACATCGGGATGGCTGTTGCCTTGCCTAATGGCAATTTAATTGTTCCTGTTATTCATGAAGTGGATAAAATGACTTTGGCTGAATTGACCCAAAAGGTCAATGATTTATCTGCTAGAGCTAGAGCAAATAAATTGAAGCCAGCTGATTTAGAAGGTGGAACATTTACCATTTCTAATATTGGTGGATTTGGCAATTTAATGGGTACGCCTATTATCGTACAGCCTCAGGTAGGTATTTTAGCCTTCGGGGTTATTGAAAAGAAACCAGCAGTCATTACAAACGACAAGGGCGAAGATGTAATAGCTATTCGTCAGAAGATGTTCATATCCCATTCATATGACCACCGAGTGGTAGATGGTTCATTAGGTGGCGGTTTTGTGAAGCGGGTTTCCGATTATTTGGAGAAGTTTAGTTTAGATACTCAGATATAAAAAAAGAGCCTCATTCGAGGCTCTTTTCATTTAAAGAATATAAGAATTAAAACTTAGCATCTGCTGGTTTCACATTCGGACGAATGATCTTAAGCAGCGTTAGTAATTTAATCATCGGATAAGTCGGATCAAATTCAAACCACTTGGTAGCGAAGTTAACGCGATTCGGAAGTTTGTGGTGGTTGTTTTGGAACAACTCGCCCATCATCACGACATCAAAGATTAATGAGTTCTTCGAGTGATCGTGGTTGTCATAGTTTTGGTAGCCATATTTATGACCTGACCAGTTTACGATTGCTCCGTGTACAGGTCCCATCAAAAAGTGAACTGGTAACAAGAAGAAAAATGCCCAGTGCATATCAAAATAGATAAATCCTACGATGTATAAGGCAGAATAAGCAATTCCCCAACCTAAACGTGAGATCCAAGAATCACCGATTCTTTCAATTGTTTTTGAAACTGGGTAATCATGTTCAAATCGTTCTTCTACTGATTGTTTTCTGTTTAATACTGCGTTATAGATATCTTTTGTCTTCCACATCATCGTAAACACATTGCTCGAGAACATAGGTGAGTGAGGATCTTTTTTCGTATCAGAGAACGCGTGGTGCATTCTGTGTAAAATCGCATAAGCACGAGGGCTTAAAAAGGATGACCCTTGCGATAAGTAAGTCAAGAAATAGAAGAATTTTTCCCAAAACTTGCTCATTAAAAACATCTTGTGAGCGGAGTAACGGTGTAGGAAAAATGTTTGGCTAAACAAAGAAACATACCAATGTATGAAGAAAGCCGGAAGTACTAATTGCATAATAGAATTGAGATTATAATGATTTAACAAAGTTACGAAGCAAATGTTTCTCTTTTAACCTGCATTCTCGTTTTATAACTGATTTTAGTCAGAATTTAGGAGGTGTAAACCGTGACAAACCGCTATTCCAGCCGTCTCAGTACGTAAAATGGACTTTCCCAGACTGAATGGTTTCCACTTTTTATTTACTAATAATTCAGATTCCTCCGGTGTAAAGTCCCCTTCTGGACCTACAAGTACGTGATATTCCTGACCTTTCGCGGCTGTTTTAGCTAGCGAAGACACGGGAGGATTCGAAATAAAAGCGAATAGTTTTTCGCCTCCCTCCTTTTCTGCAACATCTTTTAATGTATGTAAACCCGTTATTGTAGGTAAGTATAAATTCTTGGATTGTTTCAAAGCAGAGATTGCCGTTTTCTCTAAACGCTGAAGTTTTATCTCCTTTCTTTCTGAATTCTTAGAAGCAAAGAAATGTATCCCATGAATGCCAAATTCCCCGCATTTCTCCACCATCCACTCCATTCGCTCCATTTGCTTTGTGGGAGCTACATAGAGGTGAATAGTGAAAGCAGGTACCGGTTCAGATTCAACCACTTCTAATGGGCCGAAAGCAACTTTTTTCCCCTCTACAGCGGTTATGTTAGATGAGAATTTAGATCCACGACCATCTAACAAGTGAATGGTCTCTCCTACTCTTAAACGCAATACCCGTATAGCATGAAAGGATTCCTCTTCAGATAAATAAGAGGAATCCTTTGCATT
>CANFWR010000151.1 GCA_947450865.1 Cytophagaceae bacterium | reverse complement strand
TTACACTATTTCTGTTTTTACCACCAATACGGTCGGTTTATTAAATCGCATCACGATTATTTTCACGCGTCGTCGAGTAAATATCGAGAGTTTGACGGTTTCTGAGACAGAGCGTAGAGGCGTATCACGCTTTACGATTGTGATTAAGCACGAAAATCGAGAATTCGTTGAGAAATTAGTTCGCCAAATCCGTAAAGTCACAGACGTTCTCGCGGTGTTTGGTTACCTAGATGACGAAATCGTGTTTAACGAAATTGGCCTATTTAAGATTGCCACTCCGCTAGGAGGTACTCCAGTGGATGTGAAGACGATTAATTTAGATTGGAATGCGAAGATTGTGCACTTTGGCCTAGATTATGTAGTCGTGGAAAAGAATGGCTCGGAAGAAGAAATTCAAGAGTTTTATACCTATTTGAAAAAATGGGAAATTTTAGAGTACGTTAAGTCTGGTCGTGTTGCCGTAGGTAAAACGGAGAAAGGCTTAGTGGAGTTTTTGCCGGAAGAAGGCAATTGGGAAATCGTATAATCGAACAAAGAATATAAATTAAATAACAAAAAAATGGCAAAGATTAATTTCGGTGGAGTTGTTGAAGACATCGTAACAAGAGAAGAGTTTCCATTAGAGAAAGCTAGACAAGTATTAGCAGACCAAACGATCGCTGTGATCGGATATGGAGTTCAAGGTCCTGGACAAGCGTTAAACATGAAAGACAATGGTCTAAATGTAATCGTAGGTCAACGTAAAGGAAAAACTTATGACAAAGCTGTCGCTGACGGTTGGGTTCCAGGTGTAACTTTATTTGAAATCGAAGAAGCGTTAGAAAAAGGAACGATCATTTGTTACTTACTTTCTGATGCCGCTCAAATCGAGTTATGGCCTACTGTGAAGAAATATTTGACGGCTGGGAAGTCTCTTTATTTCTCACACGGTTTTGGTATCACGTACAAAGAGAAAACAGGAATCGTTCCTCCAGCAGATGTGGATGTATTCTTAGCTGCACCTAAAGGTTCAGGTACTTCATTACGTCGTTTATTCGTAGCGGGTAAAGGTTTGAACTCTTCGTTCGCTGTTTACCAAGATGCAACTGGTAAAGCACGTGAAAAATGTATCGCGATGGCGATTGGTGTAGGTTCTGGCTATTTATTCGAAACTGATTTCTACAAAGAAGTAACGTCTGACTTAACAGGTGAGCGTGGAACATTAATGGGAGCTATCCAAGGTATCTTCGCTGCACAATACGAAGTGTTACGCGCGAACGGTCACTCTCCATCAGAAGCATTCAACGAAACAGTAGAGGAGTTAACGCAATCGTTAATGCCATTAGTAGCGGAGAATGGAATGGATTGGATGTATGCAAACTGCTCAACTACGGCGCAACGTGGTGCTTTGGACTGGTGGAAACCATTCCGCGATGCTACTAAGCCTGTATTCGAGAAATTATATAACTCGGTGAAAACGCAAGCAGAAGCAGAGCGTTCTATCACTTTGAATTCTCAACCGGATTACCGCGTGAAATTAGATGCTGAATTGAAAGAAATGGCAGATATGGAAATGTGGAGAGCAGGTGCTGCGGTACGTAGCTTACGTCCAGAGAATAACTAATTTTCCCTTTTGGGATTGAAAGAGGGTAGATGCTTGATGCGTCTGCCCTTTTTTTTGTTAATTTTGGGGCGCATGGAATTCAACAAACTAAAACACGTTCCTAGCGTCATAGAAATAAAACAAGTAGCGGAGCAGCTAAAAGGGGTCATCTCAGAGACACCTTTAGAATTCTCGGCCTCTCTTTCTGCGCGCTATGGGGCAAATATCTATTTAAAACGCGAAGATTTGCAGGTCGTTCGCTCCTATAAAATTAGGGGTGCCTACCATAAAATCTCCAACATTCCCTCAGAGTTAAAATCGAAAGGGGTGGTGGCTGCGTCTGCAGGTAACCATGCGCAAGGAGTTGCTTTAGCCTGTGCGTTACTCGGAATTCAAGCTCACATTTTTATGCCTAAGTCGACACCTTTGCAGAAGGTGGAGGCGGTCCGTTTTTTCGGAAAGGAAAAGGTGCGTATTTACTTAGTAGGCGAGACCTATGATGAGGCCTTCGCGGCATCTCGCAAATTCTGCGAGACAAACGGCGCCATTTATATTCCTCCATTTGATGATTTTGATATTATTGCGGGTCAAGCCACGGTGACTTTAGAGATTTTGGATGCGTTGGTTCCTGACTTTCTGTTTGTGGCGATAGGTGGTGGCGGATTAGCGGCTGGGGCTGCTTTAGTTTTGCCTACTTCGACCAAGTTGATTGGAGTAGAGCCGGCAGGTGCGCCATCGATGCAGCAAAGTTTGGCGGCTTCGGAAGTGGTGGTGTTGGATGAAATTGATCGCTTTGTGGATGGAGCTTCTGTAAAACAGGTAGGTTTGAAGACCTTTGCTATTTGTGCCAAAGGCTTAACTCGCATGTTAACCGTTTCTAAAAAAGCTCTTTGTCAAACGATGCTAGATCTCTACGCGTTGCGTAGCATGATCGTAGAGCCAGCCGGTGCTTTGAGTGTGGCTGGACTAGAGGAAATGGCAGAGGAAATCAAGGGGAAAACGGTAGTTTGTGTCATCTCTGGCGGAAATTTCGATCCTAAACGCTTTCCAGAGATCAAATCTCTAGCCTCGGCTTAAAAAAATCCAAAATTTTATATTCTGACGTATTTTTGTATTTTAGATTAATTGTCTTATTTGTTACCTTTTTAAAGATTATTGATAGTTAAATAATCATTTTTACCTAATTATTAAGATTTTTAATCTGAACTTTGGTCTTTTGTCTTTGGTCTTTGCTTGTTCCTAAAATGAATTAGGTGTAATTTCACAACGAAATAAAACACCTAAAACAAGATGAGTAACCGCATTCAGATTTTTGATACTACCTTACGTGATGGCGAACAAGTTCCCGGCTGTCAATTAAACCGAGAGGAAAAAGTAGAAGTTGCTTTACAACTCGAGTTGCTCGGTGTAGATATCATCGAAGCGGGTTTTCCGATCTCATCTCCTGGTGATTTTGCCTCAGTTCAAGCCATTTGTGACGCCGTAAAGGAGCCTACAGTTTGCGCCTTGACTCGTGCCAAAAAAGAAGATATCGATGCTGCCGTTGCTGCCTTAAAAACAGCTCGCAAGCCTCGTATTCATACAGGAATTGGTTCTTCAGATGTACATATTAAGCATAAATTCAATTCGACACGCGAGGAAATTATTGAGCGTGGCGTTTGGGCTGTGAAATATGCCAAATCCTTTGTGGAAGACGTCGAATTCTTCGCTGAAGATGCAGGTCGGGCTGATTTAGCTTTTTTGGCACAATTAACACGCGAAGTAATCAAAGCGGGCGCTACAGTCGTAAACCTACCAGATACAACGGGTTATTTATTGCCCCACGTCATGCACGAGCGCATCAAATATTTATATGAAAACGTAGATAATATTCACCAGGCTACGATTTCAATGCACAATCACAATGATTTAGGCTTAGCCACTGCAAATACAATTGCTGGTATCCAAGCGGGTGCACGCCAGGTCGAAGTAACGATAAATGGTATAGGAGAACGCGCTGGAAATACGTCTTTGGAAGAAATTGCGATGATTCTAAACGTCCACAAAGATTTAGGATTTACGACGGGTATCAACCCCAAGTATTTATACCCTACTAGTACCTTAGTGTCTAACTTAATGGGCATGCACGTACAGCCAAACAAAGCGGTAGTAGGAGCTAACGCTTTTGCACATTCATCTGGTATTCACCAAGATGGTTTCTTAAAGCATGCGCAAAACTATGAGATTATGAATCCCGAAGATGTAGGTGTTTCCTCATCTGCGATTTTATTGACCTCTCGCTCAGGCCGTGCTGCTTTGCGCCACCGGTTGACTTTATTAGGATTTGATTTCGAAAAGCCAGAATTAGATAAGATTTATACTCGATTTTTGTTGATGGCGGATGAGAGGAAGATGATTCATGACGCTGATCTTCGCGAGTTAATTGGTTAATTCTGATTTAAAGCATAGAGCATAAAGAATAAAGAATAGAGTTGGTATAAAAAAAAGGGAACGATAGTTCCCTTTTTTTATATTTCATGAAATGAGGATGAGTCAGAAAGAAATATTTCCTAAATTCATCCCCGCAGGGGATTCCGACTTTATTCTTTGTGCTTTATTCTTTATGCTTTCATTTCGACTAGTGACTAGTGACTAGTGACTAGCTCCTCGCCATCACAATCTT
>CANFWR010000150.1 GCA_947450865.1 Cytophagaceae bacterium | reverse complement strand
TAGGGATGTTATCAGAAGAGCAAGCGCAGAAATTAAAGGATGCGGGTCTTTATGCCTACAACCACAATATCGATACGAGTGAGGAATATTACGATGATGTTATCTCAACGCGTACCTACGATGATCGTTTAGAGACGCTAGGGAATGTACGTAAAGCAAAATTATCTGTTTGTTCTGGTGGTATCATCGGAATGGGCGAAAGTGCGGGAGATCGCATTGGAATGCTTTTGACGCTAGCGAATTTGCCAGAGCATCCAGAATCAGTTCCGGTTAACAACTTAGTTCCTGTAGAAGGAACACCTTTTGAGAATCAAAAGACGGCGTCTGTTTGGGATCTGGTACGTGTAATTGCTACTGCTAGGATCATGATGCCAAAGTCGGCGGTTCGTTTATCTGCCGGCCGCTTAGAATTAAACTACGAAGGCCAAGCGTTCTGCTTCATGGCAGGAGCGAATTCGATTTTCTCTGGTGATGTCTTATTAACAACGCCAAACCCAGATACGAAATCAGATGCGGAATTATTCCAAATCTTGAGCATCAAGCCGAAAGAAGCATTCAAAGATGCGCGTAAGTCAGGCATTGAATTTAATCAGATTCCAAGTGCACAAGGCTTAGAGCACACGCACTAGTTTATACAAAAATGATTGAAGCGCTATTTCGAAAGAGGTAGCGCTTTTTTCATGCGGTAATGTTGGATTTCTCCGAACAAAAGATAGGATTCAGCCACAATTGTATAGCCTATCGCCTGGTAAAAGGGTACCGCATTTTCCCTAGCTTCTAATACGATTTCGGTCCAGCCTTTTTCAATCGCCTTCTCTTCTAAATAGGCCATAATGGCTTTCCCAATTCCCTTTCCTTGAGCGGCAGTTGCGGTAGCTACACAGCGTACCTGACCTTGATTCTCGGCTGATTCATGCATGCGAGCAACTCCCAGAACTTCTCCATTTTCTACTGCAATCGCGTGAATGGCTTGATCTTCATCCGTTAATACCTCTGAGCCTAATGGTTGATTCCAAGGTTCTCTCAATACGTTAAAGCGCAAGGCGTAATAGGCTTTCCAGTCCGAGTCGGTTTGGGGGGATTTTATTTCTAGCATTGTAGTGTAAAAAAAATGGCGCCACCCGCAGGGTGGCGCCATAAATATACTCGATTTCGATCCTATTTTGCAAAGTTCACGGCGCGCATTTCGCGAATCACCGTTACTTTGATTTGACCAGGATATTGCATCTCTTTTTCGATTTTCTGAGAAATGTCAAACGATAAGTTCGACGCTTTTTCGTCACTCACGTTTTCAGAATCGACCATGATACGCAATTCACGACCAGCTTGGATTGCATAACATTTTTGAACTCCATCGAATGAAGTAGCAAGGGTTTCTAAATCACGAAGACGCTTCATATACGACTCCATCATCTCGCGACGTGCACCTGGACGAGATCCAGAAATCGCATCACACACCTGAATGATAGGGGAGATCATGGAAGTCATCTCACACTCATCATGGTGAGCTCCAATCGCATTACATACCTCTGGATGCTCTTTGTATTTCTGAGCCAGTTCCATTCCTAGCAATGCGTGAGGAAGTTCTGGTTCTTCATGCCAAACTTTTCCAATATCATGCAATAGACCCGCACGCTTCGCTAGTTTCGCATTTAATCCTAATTCAGCCGCCATCGTTGCACAAAGCTTCGCAACTTCGCGAGAGTGTTGTAATAGGTTTTGACCATAAGAAGAACGGAAACGCATACGGCCCACCATCTTAATCAATTCTGGGTGTAAACCGTGAATGCCTAAATCGATCACCGTCTTTTCACCTATTTCGATGATCTCATCGTCGATGTTCTTACGCGTCTTGTTCACGACCTCCTCAATACGAGCGGGGTGAATACGGCCATCTTGAACCAAACGGTGCAAAGATAAACGAGCAATCTCACGACGTACGGGATCAAAACCGGAAATGATAATTGCCTCTGGTGTATCATCTACGATGAATTCCACACCCGTAGCTGCTTCTAGCGCACGAATGTTACGACCTTCACGACCGATGATTTTACCCTTGATATCGTCTGATTCAATGTTGAAAACAGACACGCAGTTTTCAATCGCATTTTCCGCTGCCGTACGTTGAATTGTTTCAATCACGACTTTCTTCGCTTCTTTCGTAGCTGTTAATTTTGCTTCTTCGATCGCTTGCTTCACTAAAGAACTTGCTTTCGATTCTGCCTCTGCCTTCAAGGCATCCATGATTTGTTGTCGCGCCTCGTCTGCAGATAGACCTGCGATCTTTTCTAATTGGCTAATCTGATTCGCAAGCATCGCTTCCGCTTCTTCGCGTTTCTTCTCTACGTCTTCTAGCTTCTTGCGGTAGTTTTCTTCTTTCGATTGTACGCTTTGTTTAGCTGAAAGTAACTCTTGTTCAGCCACCCGTTGTTGCTCTGCCTGTTGCGCTAAAACGCGCTCTTTTTCGCGCAGTTTTTGTTCGTTTTCTAGTAGAATTCCTTTTTTGTTTTGAGACTCTTCTTCGAATTCAGCACGAAGACGTAGGAAGTTTTCCTTCGCTTCTAGCATACGGTCTTTCTTGATGTTTTCTGCAGAGATTTCTGCATTCTTAAGGATGTCATCCGCCTTGCGTTGGGCATCTCCTTCGATGTTTTTATTTACCTTCGAGTAGACTACTTTCCCGGCAAATAACCCTCCAGCCGCAGCAATGAGAGGGATAATAAATGTTAATATAGTTGACATATAGAACGAATGTGTGTTTATACATTAGTCCCCGGAAAAATCGAAAGAAAAGGAAAATTATACTGTGAACTCAGCCGCAAGCGATAACAATTCATTGTTTTCTTCCAAAACGTCGTCCTGGAGTGAATTGTGTTCTGCGTCAAATTTCAAACCACACATGGCTAAATCAAGTGCCACCATCGCCATCACGGCTGCGGGATCTGAGCTATTTGTTTGCTTTTCGTAATAACGAACAAGCTTGTTCACTAATGATGCTGCATTTCGTACGTAAGCCTCCTCACTTGGACTAACCTTCAAGGCGATACTTTGTATGCCTACCAGTAGATTACAAGGGATTTTAGGATTCATGGATTGCGTAATTGGTCAATGCAATGATCTATTTTTGTAATATATTCTTCTAACTTTTGTTTCAACTCAGCGGAGGGAACTGCTGTGTTATCTGTACTAGCTACAATTTTAGCGAAATTATCTGATTTTTTAAAGTTTTTCTCCAATTCTTTTAGCCGTCTTTGGGTTTTAACAAGTTCCTCTGATTTAACGGCTAGCTTTTGCTGGAGATCTTCTAGTTCAGCCTGTTTTTGGACCAATGTGCCTTGAAATTCGTGTAAACGCGCCACCATCCCGCTGATCTTCAGCTTGAGGTTAAGGTATTGCATTTTTAGTTCACTTTTCATTTCAGAGCTAAGCTAGGTTTTCCGTTTTTCCAGGAGAATTCTTTGATTAAAATATAGGCCAAAATACAAATAAATCCGATGTTCTGACTGATGAATAACGGAATTTGTAAACTGGCTAAGATAGATCCTGACTGTATGGCAATCACTCCTAAACTGATGTACACGATGGCGGCCATCCAGCGGTAGGGTGCGGGGTCGAATTTTTGGCCCCCTACATAACACAATAAAGTCATCACAATCGCTGAAGTCAAGAAAGAATAGGCACAAGCCATATAGCCATAAATGGGGATAAAAATAACATTCCCAATCAAGGTAACGGCTAGTCCAGTCACGGTAATCACCGTACCCATGTAGGTCCTATTCGTCTTTTTAAACCAAACAGACTGCGTGTAATACACTCCTAAAAACAAGTTCGCTAACAAGAGAACAGGCACCACTCCTATGCCCTCCCAATAAATGGATTGACGTAAAAATAGTCCCTGAATCCAGAATAAATTCGAGCTAACACCCACCCATAAAATCAAGCAAACAATCACAAACCAATGGCTCACGAGTGCTAAATTGGACTGCGAATTTTCCGCAGACTTCGAACCTAAAAAGAAAGGCTCTGCCGCGTATTTAAAAGCCTGGATTGCTAAACTCATAAACACAGAAAGTTTGTAGCAATTGCCATAAATCCCTAAGGCGTCTTCCGAACTTCTCCCCGGATAAAATCCCGCTGGTAAAAACTCCTCCAGCAGTAAACGGTCGAACATTAAGTTGAACATGGCCGCTAAGCTCATGAACATAATGGGGTAGGAATATACCCATAATTTTTTCAATTCAGCGCCATCCCAAGTCCACTTGAAATCAGC
>CANFWR010000149.1 GCA_947450865.1 Cytophagaceae bacterium | reverse complement strand
GCTCCGGATGGATAAGTCAAAGGCCGCAATTCCGCTGGAAGAATAGCCATGTAGGTATCGTAAAATGCTCCTACTTTGAACGTAAACTCGGTGTTTTTATCTTTCGTTAAAGCGGCATAATTAGCGGAGAATCCGTGTGATTTATAATCGTATTCAGTAGAGTATGAATACGATAAACCGTGTGTAGTACGCGTATTGTCATCTTTTATCGACCAAGATAAACTTGGATAGATATGAGTATCTTTTCGAGAGGCAGAGGAAACCGTTAAAGGATCAATGTTGTCTGAGGAAGCTGACGTATATTGATCAATATTCATGTCCGCTGTAAAGCTATGCGTACGATTTTTTCGATCTAACTTAGATAATCGGATCTCAAATGAACTCGCTAAATCGGTTAATTTCTCTGTTCCAATACCTCCCGTAATGGCAGAATTATGACCATCTTGGTCATAGTATCCTGCTACTAAATTGATTTCTTCGATCTTTAGGGCACGTTTTTTATAGGCCAAAGAATCTGCTTCTTGCGCTTTCACCCCTTGTAGAAAGGAGCAATATAAACCGATGGCTAAAATGATTTTCTTCATTCCTAGTTACAACCGCAGCCTCCTCCGCTTTTACCCCCATTTGCGCCCGAAGCTCCTTCGCGGTACAAATAGAAACTTTGTTCAAATTTCTCGCTTTTGCGAGCGGATAATTCCATTTCAGAATCGTTTATTCGACTCTTTTGGAATTCTTTTACACGCACACAACTGGAAAGCGTAGCTAGTGTAATCAATAAAAATACTGCTTTTTTCATCTGGTTAACAGTTTATTTAGGCTCGAATGGCATTCGAGGAATAAATCACATTTTCGTCACTTATAATCAAACAGGCAACACCTGTCATTTGGTTAATCAAATCCAAACCTACCTCCACTCCCATCACCGCAATCGGTGTAGTCAGTGCGTCAGCTAATTCTGCAAACGGTGCAAAAACCGTCACACTTTTGATGCCTCTGATGGGAAAACCCGTTTTGGGATGAATGGTGTGGGAATATTTAACCCCATCGATCCACACAAATTTCTCATAATTCCCAGAGGTCGCCACCGCCGCATTTTGCAGATCAAATTCAGCCATAATCTCTTGGGGCGAATCTGGATTGGAAATGCCTACTTTCCAACTTTGGCCATCTTCTCGAACTCCCCACGCATTCATATCGCCTGAGGCGTTCACCACCCCATTTTCAAATCCTTCCTCTTGCAAAACTTGCTTCGCTCGATCCGCGGCATACCCTTTTCCAATCCCCCCAAAACCAATCCGCATTCCTTTTTCCCTCAAAAAAACAGTCCCCTCTTCCAGGACAATATTCCGGTAATCAATCAACCCCACCGCTTTTAACGCCTGTTCGGCGGAGGGTAGCTGAGTCATTTTTTGGTCAAAATTCCAAAAACTCTTGTCCAGCGATCCATAGCTTAAATCAAATGCTCCTTGGGTTAGTTTTGAAATCCGTTGAGCTCTTTCAATCAAAGCATAAACTTCTTTGTCCACTTTCACCGGCTTTATTCCGGCATTTTGATTGATTTGATTCGTCTGCGAATCATCGGAAAAAGTGGTCAATAAAGCTTCGATTCGCTTAATTTCCGCAATCGACTTTTCGATTGCTTGTTCCGCCCGTTCTTTTGCAGAGGAGACCACTCCGATATCGAAGCGATTTCCCATTAACAATACTGTACGTTGAACGAGTGGCATCTTACCTAAAAGCCTTTATTTCTGCCATAAATTGCTCTTTATTTCCTTGGTATCCCTTCCATTCCTGCAAGACCTTGCCGTCTTGATTTAATAAAACGGTCAAAGGAAATTCTCCATTAGGATTATATTTCTCTGCCAAAGCATCATTCTTATCCTGCTGGTCTTTAGGCAATTGATTCTTTTTTAATCGGGGAAAATCCGCACGTAATAAGATGAGATTTGCTTCCGAGAATGCCGTAAATTCAGGCGACTCGAACACGTCTTTCTTCAATTTAATGCAGGGCCCACACCAATCTGAACCCGAAAAATTTAAAACAATGAGCTTGTGCTGTTGAGCGGCTTCGGTTTTGGCCTGTGAAAAATCTCCAAGCCAGGTCAGTAAAGAAAATAGAATTGCTGTGATCATTAGGCGAATACAACTAAAGTTTTACCATCATTGGCGGTACGATAAACTGTTAAACCTCTACTGCCCAAGGTATTTAACCCTGTTCCTGTGAGCGAGAAACGAGCTCCATGGTCTGTACAATAAAATTCGTTTTGGTTAAAAATAATGCGTTGTCGTGGCTGGTGAGTGCATAAGTTTTGTGCGGCAACATATTGTCCATTGGAAACATTAGCCACAACAATGGACCCATTCACAATGACATATCCACCATTTGTTTTTAAGGTAGTCGCCGCTGCTGCCGTTAAATCCACTTTCACTAGGAAACTTGTAATCGTATTTAATTGATCCGTAGTAACTAAACCCGACAAATTGGTAGTTGTAACCGTACTTGGACCTGTTGTAGTCGTGGGGTGCTCCACAACGGGAGCCGCGTTCGTACTATCCAGTGATACAACAGGCTGACCTTTCGAATTCACAATCAGCGAATCCAAAATGGCATCTTTCTTCACCGTGCAAGCACTTACTACTGCCATTAATGCTGCTCCACTAAATCCCATTTTACGGAGAAATTCGTAGCGCGAATATTTTTCGTTTTTCATATACTCAGGTTAACAAATTCAATTTACCAATTTCAAAATATTTCACAATTTAGAATCGACAACTCCTCTAATTCTGAAGACTAATCTCTATAATTCAAAGCCGGCTTACGATCACCTAAAAGAGCCTTGTATTTAAATTCAGTTCCTTTGCGTTTGCTCCATTCTGCTTTTGCCGCTTCAATTAAGGCTGGGTTTTTAAATAAATCCATGGCCGTTCCTGCGATAGTCTTCGCAGCCACCATCATCCCTTTTTTACCGATGCTTGTACCTCCGGCAGCCACCGCTTGCCAGCTATGTGCCGTGGTTCCCGGAACCCAAGTAGCAGTCCCTAAACCAATGGTTGGAACTACCCAGCTCACATCCCCCACATCCGTAGAACCTCCGCCGCTTGGATCTGGACGACCCGGAACGACAGAAGAAGTGGATGCTAAATCCGTCTGCAACATGCCCGGTGTTTGCTGGATTTGTTTTGCGAAAGCAAGCTCTGTTGGATTCAAGGTATATCCTCCCACTGTTTGCAAGTTCGAATTCATAAGTGTTGCTAGCTTTTCATTTGGCAAAATCTCATACACCCCACCTATCACTTCTAATTCATATTTAGTTCCTGTTCCTAAAGCAGCACCTTCCGCCGCTTTTTCCAAGCGATTCCAAACGTCCATCACAATATCGCGCTGCGGAGAACGCACATAATAATAGACCTCCGCATAATCAGGGACGATATTAGGGGCCTTTCCTCCATTCGTAATTACGTAGTGAATACGCGTAGAAGACGGCACATGTTCGCGCATCATGTTGGCCATAAAGTCCATTGCTTCCACCGCATCTAAGGCCGAACGCCCTCTTTCTGGTGAAGCCGCCGCATGTGAAGAAAGTCCATAGAAGCGAAATTTACCTGTTTTGTTTGCCAAAGAAGAACCCGTCGAAACCGAATTCGCATCGCTCGGATGCCAGTGTAACATCACATCGGCGTCATTAAATAAACCCTCCCGAACCATGTATACTTTTCCGGATCCACCCTCTTCCGCCGGACAGCCATATAATTTAATTGTTCCTTTTCCGCCGGTTTCCTTTAACCATTCTTTAACGGCTATAGCTGCTGCAGACGAACCTGTCCCAAACAAATGGTGGCCACAGGCATGTCCCGAGGCACCTCCTAAGGAGCGTTTAGTCGGAATCGAATCTTGTGATAAACCCGGTAAAGCATCGTATTCAGCCATAATCCCGATCACCGGTTTTCCTTGTCCATACGTTGCGACAAAGGCAGTAGGAATTCCTGCTACACCCGTTTCAATCGTAAAACCAGCTTGTTTCAGGGTTTCCTGCAAGAGAGTAGAGGATTGTTTTTCTTTATATCCGACTTCAGCGAAGTTCCAGATTTTCTGAGCGATTGCACTGTAATGTGATTCTTGTTGTTGAATTCTGGCTAAGACTTTCTTTTTATCTGCGTCCTGCGCAAAAACTTGAAGACTAACTAAAACGAATAAAAGTATTTTTTTCATAATTGAGGTACAATGAACTTAAATTTAGCAGGAAGTATGGAGAAATCAAATTGGTCTGATGTTTGGACTTCTCCGTCTACCTGGGCACTGAGG
>CANFWR010000148.1 GCA_947450865.1 Cytophagaceae bacterium | reverse complement strand
AGAGTAATCTTTGCTCGCGCCTACTAGGACACGATATTTTTCAATACTTCTAATACCCGATCGATCTCCGTTCGGGTATTATTTTTGCTAAAGGAGAAACGAACAGCGGCACCCGTCGCTGTCGGATTCAAAGCCGACAACACGTGAGAACCCACAGAAGTACCGCTCGAACAGGCACTACCGCCTGAAGCCGAAATCTTCTCAATATCCAATTGAAATAACAGCATATCGCCGTCCGCTACTGATGGGAAGCGCACGTTCAATACCGTATACAAGCTATTTTCCACATCCCCAGAGGCTCCATTGAAGGAAATACCTGGAAATTGTTTTTGTAATCCTTCAATGAAGTAGGCTTTCAAACCTTTGATGTAGGCTTCGTGCTCGTCCATCGCGGAGTAGGCCATTTCTAGGGCTTTGGCAATACCAATCATCCCATACACATTTTCCGTGCCTCCGCGCTGGTTACGCTCCTGCGCTCCACCGTGCATCAGAGGACTAAATTTCGTTCCGGCTTTAGCATACAAGAAACCGATCCCTTTAGGTCCGTGGAACTTGTGCGCCGCACCCACCATAAAATGGACTTTCAAGGCTGAGGCGTCGTGCTTATAGTGACCCATGGTTTGGACGGTATCCGAATGAAATAAGGCTCCGTATTGCTCGCAAAGGTCACCCACCGCGTGTAAATCCAATAAATTACCGATCTCATTATTCCCGTGCATCAAACTCACAATCGCTTTATCTGACGAGGCTAATAATTCTTCCAAATTCGCTAAATCAATCGCTCCATCCGGATTCACGCGAACTAATTTCAATTCCGCTAAACCCAGTTTCGCCCAAGCCTCCGCCGTATGCAATACCGCGTGGTGTTCTAATGGCGACGTGATAATCACCTTGCATCCACCATGTAAAACGGCCGATTGTAAAACGGTATTATCCGCCTCCGTTCCTCCAGAGGTAAATAGGATCTCTGATGGAGAGGCGTTCAATAATGTCGCGATGGTTTTACGCGCCTTTTCCACTGCCACTTTCGCTTGGCGACCATGGGAGTGAATCGACGAGGGATTCGCGGTGAAATGCTCGAAATAAGGCTGCATCTCAGCCCAAACCGCCGGATCCACTGGAGTGGTCGCCGCGTTATCTAGGTAAATAGGTGTTTTATCTGACATTTAAACTTGCGCGATTTCTTCAATCACGTGTATAATTTGTTGAGCGAGTGTATCTGCTTCTGCCTCCGAAGATGCCTCCGCGTAAATGCGAATGATAGGCTCCGTGTTCGATTTGCGTAAATGAACCCAGCGATCTGGGAAGTCAATTTTCACGCCATCAATCGTGTTAACCTGCTCATTCTTGTATTTTTCAGCCACCGTCGCGAGGATTAAATCGACGTTCAGGTCAGCGGATAATTCGATTTTATTTTTGGAAATCACATAGGCTGGATAGCTTGCGCGTAATTCTGATGCTTTGATCCCTTTGTTTGCCAAATGCGTCAAGAACAATCCGATTCCCACCAGGGAATCACGTCCGTAATGCGACTCAGGGAAGATTACGCCTCCATTTCCTTCACCACCGATAATTGCGTTCACCGCTTTCATCTGCGTCACCACATTCACCTCTCCTACCGCTGCAGCGAAATACTCGCCACCGGCTTTGCGCGTCACATCTGCTAAGGCACGAGTAGAAGAAAGATTGGATACGGTATTGCCCGGCTTCACAGAAAGCACATAATCAGCCACCGCCACTAAAGTATACTCCTCACCAAAAGGCGTTCCATCCTCCGAAATAAAGCAAAGGCGATCCACATCTGGATCCACCACGATTCCTAAATCGTAATTTCCGCCTTTCATTTTCGAGATCATCTCCGTTAAATTCTCCGGAAGTGGTTCAGGGTTATGGCCAAAATGACCAGTAGCCTCTCCAAAAATCACGTCCACGTGCTGAACACCCAAAGCTTTCAACAACATAGGCACCACGATTCCACCCGTCGAATTCACCGCATCGACTAAGACACGGAAGTTCGCTTTTTCAATCACTGATTTATTCACCCAGCTCAAGCCTAACACGTGATCCACGTGTTGCTGTAAAAAGCTATCATCTTGCGTTAATTGACCTAATTTCATCACGTCCGCGAAATCAAAATCCTGATTTTCGGCGATGGTTAATAAGTCTTTTCCATCCTGATCTGAGATAAACTCTCCGCGATCATTCAATAATTTCAAGGCATTCCATTGCGCTGGATTGTGGCTAGCGGTGATGATAATTCCACCCGCCGCTTTCGTCCAAGGCACCGCTAATTCAACGGTTGGGGTTGTAGAAAGACCTATATCCAAGACATTCCAGCCTAAACCGATTAAGGTATTGGCAACTAAGGAACTGACCATTTCACCGGAGATACGCGCATCACGACCTAATACAATCGAGTTCGATGGATGTCCTTTTTTCTTTAACCAGGTGCCATAGGCTGCTGCGAAAGTAACGACGTCGAGGGGACTTAAACCTTCACCCGGTTTTCCACCGATGGTACCACGTATGCCAGAGATTGATTTGATTAATGCCAAAACAAAAATGAATTAGAATGAATAGATGATCAAAATTAAAGAAAATATCCCTATTTTTCGATGAAAATTTAGCTAAACCTATTGAATATGAAGACGGATAGATTGGAGACCATTCTGGCTCGAATCCAACAACTGCGTATAGCGGTGATGGGGGATTTCGCGTTGGACTTCTATTTTGACCTTCAAACTTCTACAGGTGAATTTTCCCTTGAAACCGCTAAAGAAGTGCATCTCGCTTCGCAGCCGCGGGCCTATTTAGGAGGAGCGGGTAATGTGGCAAAAAATCTAGCGGTGTTAGGCGCCCAAGTTTCGGCCTTCGGGGTGCGAGGCAATGACCTTTTCGGTAGAGAGATGGCGCATCAAATGGCGACTCTAGGCATCGATGCTACGAACATACAAGAAATTGATATCGACACCCCTACCTATTCGAAACCGTTGCGAAAGCAGGAAGAGTTAAATCGGATTGATTTTGGAACTAGATCTGCGCAATTTCAGGCGCAAACGGGAGAGCTTCTAGACGCTTTATCCACAGAATCTTTCGACTGGGTGATCTATAATGAACAATTTGGCATACCGCTATTGCAAGCCCAACATATCGAGTCGCTAACAAATCCACAAGCCATAGCAGATCTACGATCTTTAGGCAGTAACGCAAAACACTTGCCATTGAAAGTAAATGAAGCGGAGTTTATCAAGATTCATTCAAAACCGGCATCTGACGAAAATATTCAAATCTGGGCGACAAGCAGAAAACAACCTGTGCTGGTGACCTTAGGGGAAAAAGGCATGGTATACGCTAGCACGGAGGAATTTCATCACCAACCTGCTTTACCAGTGAAAGGCCCAATCGATACGGTGGGTGCAGGAGATATGGTGGTGGCAGGGTTTTCAGCGGCAAGAGCTGCGGGTGCCTCGGTGGAGGAAGCCTGTGAATTCGCTTCTTTGGCCGTACATATCAGTATTCATCAACTAGGCGAAACCGGCTCAGCGAGTCCGGACGCCATAAGACACTTACACGATGGACATTCAATCACTTAGATCAGAAATTAAGGACTATACCGAGGGCGCTTTATTGCCTTTCTGGATTCAACGCACAGTAGATAAACAACTGGGTGGGTACATTACGCATTTTAATGAGTTTGGGGAAGATGCGGGAGATGACGAGAAGTCGCTGATTGCGATAACACGTTCCGTGTTCACTTATTCGCAGGCCTATCGCCATGGTTTTGGAGGAGAGGTGATGAAGGAGATGGCGGCGCATGGGGTCCGGTTTTTACTGGACAAAATGTGGGACTCTGAAAATGGTGGGTTCCATTGGATGGTCAACCGGGCGGGTGTGGCCACGAACAAGCAGAAAATTGGATATGGCCACAGCTTTGCGATCTATTCCTTAAGTGAGTATACCCTGGCTACGGGGGATCCGGTGGGTTTAGAATACGCGGAGAAGGTCTTTGATTTACTCCAAAAATATGCGGTCGATACCCATTACGGCGGTTACTGGGAATTCTTTGCGGAAGATTGGTCGCTGTTGGGACCAGGCGCTCCGGGTGGGGATCGCAAGACGCTAGATGTACACATGCACTTGATGGAGGCGTTCACGACGCTATATGAGGCGAGTGGAAAAGAGATTCACCGGAGAAAACTGCAGGAGTCTATCGATATTTTAATTCATAAAATAATGGACCCGAAGACGGGAACGGGAATACCACAGTTTTGGGCGGACTGGAGCGTGGCGCCACAGATTAAATTCGATATCGT
>CANFWR010000147.1 GCA_947450865.1 Cytophagaceae bacterium | reverse complement strand
CCTGAGTTCTCCTAAGGAAGAAACATTCAGCAATCCAGATTTGCACGAAATTTTAGACTTATGTTTGTCTTGCAAAGGCTGTCAAACCGAATGTCCATCTGGAGTAGACATGGGTAAGTTAAAGGCAGAAACCTTGCAACAGTCCTATTTGAAAAATGGTGTGCCCTTACGCACAAAACTAATCGGACACTTCCCTACCCTACAGCGCTATGCAAGTTATGTGGCACCATTGTATAATTTTATTGTTGAATTCCCGCTTACTGCTAGTATAGTGAAATTAGCGATGGGCTTCTCCATCGAGCGAAGTCTACCCACCGTTCAATTCACCAGTTTAGAGAAATGGTTTGATCGTTATGCGCAGAAAAACCCACAGGATGCCTTTGAAAAAGGTTTTGTTTATCTTTTAGCAGATGAATTCACGAATCACAATGAGGTTCCTTTAGGTCAAAAGACGGTCAAATTATTAAATCAATTAGGCTACGGGGTTCAAATACCGAAAGGAATTGTCTCCGGTAGAAGTTTTATTTCAAAAGGGATGTTAATTGAGGCCAAAGCGTTAGCCAATGCTAATGTAGACCAATTAGCAGCAATTATAAATGCTGAACATCCATTAGTTGGAATCGAACCAAGCGCCCTATTAACCTTCAGAGATGAAATTCCTTCTCTTGTTGATGCTGATAAACGCGAACAAGCGGAACAATTAAAACCGAATTGCCTATTAATCGACGAATTCTTCGCACGTGAATTCAAAGCAGGAAGAATAACTTCCGATTCTTTCCACGGCAAACAGCAAAAAATCCTTTTGCACGGACATTGCCATCAAAAATCCATTGCTGGATTAAGCGCAACGCGCATCGCCCTAACGATTCCTTCTCAATACGAAGTAGAATTATTGCCTACGGGCTGTTGCGGAATGGCAGGATCTTTTGGCTATGAGAAAGAACACTATAAAATCTCTCAGCAAATCGCGAATCTGGTCCTTTTCCCTCGCTTATTAAATAAACCGATAAAAAGCATCATCGCTAGCAACGGAACCTCATGTAGACACCAAATAAAAGATGGTATCGAACAAACAGGTTTCCACACGGCAGAAATCCTTTATAACGCCCTAAAATGATACAGTATAACATATCGCTCTTTATTGAGCCCAGCATTACAGAGACAGCACTAAAAACATTAAAAACAGTAATAATGCCTGAAATCGAGAAGCAGGCCTTCATCGATCAAATTCATTTATTTGAAATCAGTTCTCATCAAGAACCAGATTCAAATGGTTATTCGCTACAATGCTGGCTACCGGAATTCGAAGAAGAACACAAAGAATTTATTGAAGGAATTGTATCTGGTTTTTTCCAAAAGGAATTCGCGAACCAGTATGTGTACTTTCCGAGTCAGCTGAAGAGAGTGTAAGCAGTAGCCAGTGGACTGTGGACAGTAGTCATCGCTACGCGATTTAGTCGCCTGCGGCATAGTCTCGACGTTGTCGTTTAGTCAAATGAATATTTCATGTATTCATCGCCGTAGGCGATACCAACTTTGTACTTTGTGCTTTGCTCTTTGTTCTTTATTTACCCCATTCAATCATACTTTGCCCATTCCCCACCAAGTACTCATTAATCTTCGAAAAAGGCTTTGTCTTAAAAAATCCGCCTCGATTAGCTGATAAAGGTGATGGATGAGCCGCTTGAATGATGTAATGGCGTTTTGGATCGATGAATTTTGACAACTTTTGGGCGTATGCACCCCATAAAACAAAAACGACGTTTTGTTTCTCTTTATTTAAGATTTGGATGACTTCTTGAGTAAAATCCTCCCATCCTTGTTTCGCGTGTGAATTAGGCTCTCCAGAACGAACCGTTAAAACAGCATTCAAAAGTAATACGCCTTGGTCAGCCCAAGACCGTAAATCTCCGTCACTTCGAATTACTTTCAAATCGTCGTATAGTTCTTTGTAGATATTACGAAGCGAAGGTGGCAAAAGGAAAACAGGCGGAACTGAAAAAGATAAACCTTGTGCTTGTCCTAGTCCGTGGTATGGGTCTTGACCAATGATGACCACTTTGGTTTGACTGAAACTACACCGTTGAAAAGCGGCAAAAATCTGATCTATGGGCGGAAACACATCGTAAGAAATAACCTCCTTTTCAAGAAATAGACCTAAGTCTTGAAAATAAGCGGCAGAAATAGTGGAATTCAACACCGTTTTCCAATCATTATTCAAAGTTTCGGCTAATTTTACAGCAAGATTATTCATTATTCCCATTCATAGGATGACAGAAGCATATTCAAACGGATTCTTAGTTTCAGTAGATACGACTCATCTACCTGAATTTGAGCTAAATCCGCCTTACAAGCATTTTTTCTCCTACCAAATTACAATCAAAAATCTAAGTAATCAACCGGGACAATTGGTGAGTCGTTTTTGGGAGATTGTGGATGGAATTGGATCAAAAGAAACAGTAAATGGATTAGGCGTAGTGGGCCAACAACCCATTATTGAACCCGGTAATTCTTTTACGTACACATCTGGTTGCCCTTTAATCTCATCAATCGGTAAAATGAGTGGACATTATGTATTTCTTAATCTAGAAAACCAAGCTACCTTTAAAGTAGACATACCGGCCTTCGAACTAATTCCCGCCTACCACTTAAATTAATGAATCGTTTACAATTCTATTTTAAGGCGCAAACGGCACACGGATTACATTCTCCATCCATCTATTCCTTGTATTGTGACTTGCTAAATCCCTACTTAAAAGAGCAATTAAGCTATTCTCTATTAAAAGAAGCCTTGGCGCATCGTTATTCGGATTGTACGATTATGGAGATTCAATCCTATGTAGATCTTGCCAAAATACCTCAAAATACCATCCTTCTATTGGAGAAACCACACAGTCAAGAAAATATTTGGGATGAATTAATCTCACAACAAGCCGTGATACAGACTGTCGACTTGTTTGACCTTGGGTTACTCTTTTTAAAACCCATTTGCCCTAAACAGCATTTCTATTTACGCAAAATGGCGTAAAAAAAGGGGCTCGATTTGAGCCCCTTTTGATTATTTTTCTGCTTTCGCAATATCGACATTCACTCGCTTACCCTTGATTTGGGCGCCGCTCATTTTGTCTAATACCACATTCGCATATTCTTTCGGTACATCCACAAACGTGTGTTTGTTTTCGATTTGAATTTGACCTAATACGTTTCCTGGAATACCTGATTCTCCGGCAAAAGCTCCCACGATGTTCGATGGAGAGATTTTTTCGTTAAATCCAATGTTCACCACTAGACGTACCATGTTCTCGTCTGATTTATAAGGCTTGCCATCGCGATCTACGCGAGGACCACGAGGAGCTGAGTTACGATCACCGCCTCTTTCGAAACGACCACCGCGGTCTCCGCCACGATCTCCACCTCTTTCGAAACGGCCAGCACCGCGACGATCTCCGCCACGATCTCCACCGCCCCAACGATCACCGCCGCCGCCTCTTTCGAAACGACCACCGCCACCGCCACGTTCATCGCGACCGTATTTACGTGAGCTACGTTCCATATCACCTTCGAGATTTTCATCACCGAACTCGTTCTTCACGACACCCATATTCATCTTCACTAACGCAGCCACTACTTGCTCCACAGTGAAACCAGCATGTTGGAAATTAGGTAAAGCATCATCGAACAATTCTAAACCACCTTCGGCGATTGTAGCACCTACCCGATCAATAAACATTCCCTTTTTCACACCTACTACGTCAGAGAAAGTAGGAATTACTCCTTTATCGATCTTCACTTTCGTATAGTTCATGATATCACGCAAACGATTGCGCTCAGCTCCTACTACTAACGTAAATGCCTTACCAGACTTGCCAGCACGACCTGTACGACCAATACGGTGTACATAATATTCTTCATCTAATGGAATATCGTAATTGATTACGGCATCCACGTTATCTACGTCCAAACCACGTGCCGCCACATCCGTAGCCACTAAGAAACTCACATTTCCACCACGGAAACGATTCATAACTTGGGTACGCTGTGATTGACGCAAGTCACCGTGAAGACCTTCAGCAGCGTATCCACGCAACATCAATTCTTCCACCACTTCGTCTACACGTTTCTTTTGGTTACAGAAAATCAAAACCAATTTCAAGGAATAGAAGTCGATCAAACGAGTCGTCACTTCCATTTTCGCACGTCCTTTCACATCGTAGTATAATTGCTCGATATTCACGTTCGTGATTTCGTTCTTCACCACTTTAACTAACTTAGGGTTAGTCAAATAACGATTTGTCAAGGCCATAATCGGCTTAGACATCGTTGCTGAGAACAAGACTGT
>CANFWR010000146.1 GCA_947450865.1 Cytophagaceae bacterium | reverse complement strand
GGTAGCACAGAAAGTTTTGCTGTGAACCACACGTATAATGAACAACAAATCGAATGGTTTAAAGCAGGTGGTGCCTTAAACATCATCCGTGCATCTGTAAAATAATTTGAAATAGGGGCAAAATTGCTTAATTTTGCCCCTTATTATAAAAAATAAGCCCTAACAACCCCATGGCAGCGATTAACGCAGTTAAAATATTTTCTGGTTCTGCATCTAATTATTTAGCAAAGGATATTGCTAAGTATTATGGAAAAGATTTGGGCGCTGTAACCACTTTAAAGTTCTCAGACGGTGAAATGTCACCCAGTTTTGATGAATCAGTTCGTGGTTGCGATGTTTTTATAATTCAGTCTACATTCCCTACGGCAGATAATTTAATGGAGTTATTATTAATGATTGATGCCGCTAGACGTGCATCAGCTCACTATGTGACTGCTGTTATCCCGTATTTTGGTTATTCACGTCAAGATCGTAAAGATCGCCCACGTGTAGGAATTGGAGCGAAATTAATCGGTAATTTATTGACAGCAGCTGGGGCTGATCGTTTAATGACGATAGACTTACACGCAGGTCAAATTCAAGGTTTCATGGACTTCCCAGTAGATCACTTGGAGGGAAATGCCATCTTCGTTCCATATTTGAAATCATTAAATTTAGAGAACATCCTTTTCGCATCACCCGATGTGGGAGGCGTTGTTCGTACCCGTAATATGGCCAAATTCTTCAATGCGGAAATGGTTATTTGCGATAAGCACCGTAAGCGTGCTAATGAAATTGCTTCGATGCAATTAATTGGTGACGTTAAAGGGGCAGATGTGATCTTAGTCGATGATTTAATTGATACAGGCGGTACTTTGTGCAAAGCGGCTCAATTAATTATGGATAAGGGAGCAAATTCAGTAAGGGCGGTTGTCACCCACCCCGTTTTATCAGGTAAGGCGTATGAAAACATTTCTAATTCTGTTTTGACAGAGTTATTAGTGACGGATACGATTCCTCAGAAACAAACGTGTGACAAAATTAAGGTGCTATCAGTGGCTGAGCTTTTTGCTAAGGCTATTGGTCGTATCCGTGATCACGAATCTATCAGTTCATTATTTATTAAATATTAATTTCAACCGTTTCTAGGGGATAGCCTTTGTGCGAAAGACTGGAAGCATTAACAAAAACAAAATGAAAAAATTAGAGATTGTAGGGTTTAAAAGAGCGAATCTCGGTACGAAGAGCGCAAATGATTTACGTAACGAAGCTATGGCACCATGTGTATTATACGGTGGTTCTGAGCAAGTTCACTTTGCTGTTCCAATGATCCTTTTCCGTGAATTATTGTATTCTGCGGATGTGTACGAAGTTGAATTAAACATTGAGGGTACGAAATACCGTGCGATCTTACAAGATGCACAATTCCACCCAGTAAACGAGATGATCTACCACGTAGACTTCTTAGAAATTCAAAAAGGTAAGCCAATCAAGATTGCTGTACCTATTAAAGTAACTGGAAATTCTCCAGGTGTTATCAAAGGGGGTAAAATGGTGCAAAAATTACGTAAAGTAACTTTACGTGGTCAAGCTGAAAACATTCCTGATTTCGTAACAGTTGATATTTCTGGTTTAGACTTAGGTCAAACGGTTAAAGTAAACAAACTACAGGTAGAAGGATGTGAGATCTTAAATCCAATGTCTAACCCAGTAGCAACAATCGATATCCCAAGAGCATTAAGAGGTAAGTTAACTGCTTAATTTCTTAAACGGATTTCACAGATTGATAGATATAAAAAAAGCCCCGCAATTGCGGGGCTTTTTTTATGCCAATACTAATTGGGAATTATTTCTTCGCAACAATCGCTTTCACGATAGGCGCTTTCTCCATCTTCGTTGCTGAAGCTTGATCATTATCTCCTACGTGAATGTAAGGAGCAATCACTAAAGAAACGATTGACATCAATTTAATCAAGATGTTCATAGAAGGACCTGATGTATCTTTGAATGGATCACCTACGGTATCACCCGTTACAGCAGCTTTATGCGGCTCAGAACCTTTCTTGTACGTTTGACCGTCAATTAATACACCTTTTTCAAAGGATTTCTTAGCGTTATCCCAAGCTCCACCTGCATTGGATTGGAAAATACCCATCAATACACCTGAAACAGTAACACCCGCTAATAAACCTCCTAAAACCTCAGGTCCCATGGTGAAACCAACAATAACAGGAACAGTTAAAGCAATCGCACCAGGAAGGATCATTTGGCGAATAGAAGCTTCTGTAGAAATAGCTACACACTTCTCGTATTCTGGTTTTGCTTTGTATTCCATGATACCTGGAATCTCACGGAATTGACGACGAACCTCGTTCACCATTTCCATAGCTGCTTTACCTACCGCAGAGATACATAACGCAGAGAAGATGAATGGAATCATACCACCCACGAATAAGCCCGCTAATACATCTGCTTTATAGATATCGATGTGGCTAATGCCAGCAATACCTACAAAGGCTGCAAATAAAGCTAAAGAAGTCAACGCTGCAGAGGCAATGGCAAAACCTTTACCCGTTGCCGCTGTTGTATTTCCTACAGCATCTAAGTTATCCGTGCGATCACGTACTTCACTTGGTAATTGAGACATCTCAGCAATACCACCTGCGTTATCCGCGATAGGACCGAAAGCATCGATGGCTAATTGCATCGCTGTCGTTGCCATCATACCTGCAGCGGCGATAGATACACCGTAAATTCCTGCAAAGTGATATGAACCAATGATACCAGCCGCTAAAACTAGAATAGGTAAAACCGTTGATTCCATACCTACTGCTAAACCACCAATGATGTTAGTCGCATGACCAGTACCTGATTTTTGTACAATTGAATCGACAGGACGTTTGCCCATAGCCGTATAGTATTCCGTAATGATGGACATTAAAGTACCTACCACTAAACCTACGATAATCGCATAAAACACATCCATAGAAGTGAATGTTGTACCACGAAGCGTTAAGTATTCTGGTAAGATATTCTTAACTAAGAAGTAAGACGTTACAAACGTAATAGCAATGGAAGTGTAGTTACCTACGTTCAACGCATTTTGAACAGAAGCCGTTTCGCTAGAGATACGTACAAAGAACGTTGATACTAACGAAGCTAATAAACCCACACCTGCAATTAACATCGGCAATAACACGGGAGAGAAACCACCATAATTATCTGTTACCGAAATCTCTTGACCTAATACCATTGTTGCCAAAATAGTCGCTACATAAGAACCGAATAAATCAGCACCCATACCTGCTACATCACCCACGTTATCACCTACGTTATCAGCAATTGTAGCTGGATTACGCACATCATCCTCCGGGATACCTGCTTCTACTTTACCTACTAAGTCAGCACCTACGTCAGCTGCTTTCGTATAGATACCACCACCTACACGAGCAAATAAAGCGATAGACTCAGCTCCTAAAGAGAAGCCCGCTAATACTTCGATGGCCGTTTTCATCTCCACTGAAGTCAAGGCTTGGCCTTGCGCGAAGATTTGGTAGAAAGCAATAAATAAACCGCCTAGACCTAAGATAGCTAAACCAGCTACTCCCATTCCCATCACGGATCCACCTGTGAAAGAAACATTCAAGGCTTTTGCTAGCGAAGTTCTAGCTGCCTCAGCTGTACGAACGTTCGCCTTAGTAGCTACGATCATACCGATATAACCAGCCGTTGCCGAAAATACAGCACCGATTAAAAAAGCTACTGCAATTAAAGGGGAGGAGTGAATCGGATTATCCGGTGTTCCCTCTTGAGATCCTAACCACGCTAATAAAATAGCGGTTGGAATCGCGAAATAGGTTAAAATTTTCCATTCTGCTTTTAAGAACGCAATCGCACCATCTGCGATATAACCTGCTAATTCCTGCATTTTTTCATTACCGGCATCTTGATTAGAGACCCAGTTAAATTTCCATGCTGTATACAGCAATCCCACTATACCAAAAGCAGGAACTAAGTAAACAATTTGATTCATAAAGGTTAATTTAGATTATATCAAAAAAATTTAGCACAATTTAGGTAAAAAGGTGCAAATAAACAATTAGAATGGCAATCTGACTAGAATTTTCCATTTTTCAGGCACTACAGTTCCGATTGGATAGACTAAATCAATACCCAAAATTTTACCAATACCAGTCATACCATAACTAAGCTCTTGGTAATGAATAACTTGAGAGTTCAATGAAGTCTGTAGATAAGTGTAGCCCACCTTTTCCTTTAGGCCATAGAGTGATAAAAAAGCGTTTTGAGTGAAGATGAATTTTCTAGGCTCCCAAGTGACAAATGCTTTTAAATGATCTCCAGGATTCGAAAGGGCGTAATAAGGAAGCGCTAAAAAACTGGATCCACCAGAAGAAACGTTTACTTCATTCCC
>CANFWR010000145.1 GCA_947450865.1 Cytophagaceae bacterium | reverse complement strand
GCGAAGGCCTTGATCATACCTACTACCGTTCCTAATAGACCGATCAAAGTAGATACCGATGCTAAAGTTGCGATGATAGTTAAGTTTTTCTCTAACATTGGCAATTCTAATGAAGTAGCTTCTTCCACTTCTTTGCTCAATGCTGCTAATTTTTGCTCTTTGTCTAAAGATTTCTCTGTAGTTAAAGCTTTGTATTTTTTGATTGCAGCTAATGTTACGTTACCTACAGATCCTTTTTGCTTATCACAAGCTTTCAAAGCACCTTCCACATCATCTTTATCTAAAGAAGCTTGCACAGAACGTACGAATGCATTCACATCACCAGTTCCTTTTGCTTTACCGATTGTGAATAAACGCTCGATAGAAAATGTTAATGCTGTTAAGAAACAAGTCATCAAAACTGGTACGATAACACCACCTTTATAAACTACACCAAAGTAGTCACCTGGAAGTGGGTGTCCTTCTGTTGTGCCGCCTTCAAAGTGAGATGGGTCACCCATTACAAAATTGTAGATTGCAAGGGCAATTGCAAATAGGATAATTAGAATTAAACCTGCAGACAAACCGCCAGATTTTTTTTCGGTTGCAGCTGGCTTAGCAGCTGGCTTTGGTTGTTGTGTACTCATTAGTTTGGTAATTTGGGGTTAAAGAATTATTTTTTGATAAAACTTGTAGAAAATGCGGCGATCGTAGTTTTCATAGTTTAGACTCTCGCTTTCCTTTTCAGTAAAGGCAAAAGTAATAGAATTCTAATATAATTTTCATCCTTTAAATAATCGTTGTAGGGTTCCTAGCAGGTCACCGCAAAGAGACTATTGTACTAATCCGATATTTTCTTCAAATAACAGATATTTTTAGGGTACTATTTTGGGATTATTGAATTATAAAAAAATTAAAAAAAAATTCCCAAGAGGCAAAAAAAACTCTCAAATACCCCAAAAATTGAATAAATTTGATTTCAAATAGGAACAATGATAGACTCTCCATTCAACCCGAAAGGCCCCCGAGCTTCCACCAGAAGCAAGGACAATATGAGCTTGAAAGAGGCGATTGAATCGCTTTTAAGGGTCTATCAATTGCAAAACAAGTACGATGAAACCTATATCGTAGCACATTGGGAGGAGATTATGGGCAAACCCATAGCCGCACGAACCACGAAAGTCTTTATAAAGGATAAAAAACTCTTTTTAGGGATTGATTCTGCGCCTTTGAAGAAGGAACTACTGATGGCAAAGCAGAAAATGATTGAACTATTAAATAAAACTGCTCAGCAGGATATCATTACTGAGGTTGTTTTTCTCTAAAGAGGTCCCAAGCCAGCCAAATCCACACGCCTAACAAAGGCAAGATCATTAAGGCCAACGGATTGATAAATTCATTTCTTATATAAGCAGGAAATAAATCCGTGGGCGAAAAGCTCGAAATCAATAAGGTAAATATCAACATCGCCCAGCGTTCCTTCGTTTTTTCCCCTAGTACAAACCAGATTCCGACTGCCGGGAAAGCCATTACTAAAGTAGGGGATTCGGTACCGGTGCTCGCCAGCATTATATAAAGAAGTACAAAGGCCAAAATGCGTAGTCTGAAGTCTGGATCTGACCACTTTTTGGTTTGGAAGAACAAATACACGTTCAAAATCATCGAAGGAATAAGGAACCACATATTCGACACATTCGGATCGCCCGTCCAACGGCGAATCATTCCCATTACGCAGACGTCCGTGCGGATATTTTTGATGTTCTCGTTCAATTCATTTTTGTGCGCTAAAATGCCCATCCAATCGCGGTAGGTTTGGATACCATAGTCGAATCCGCCTAAGGCCAAAGGAATAAAACCGATCAGCACTAGCCAGAAAACGAAGTAGGCGGCGAACCTGAGACGATCTTTGGCAAAAAAGAAAAACGCTAATCCTACCACACCATACAACTTAATATAGATCCCTAAAACGATCCAAAGCGTCGCCCAAAAGTAGTTTTTCTTCTCCACACAGATGTAGGACCAAATAATCAAGGCCAAACAAAGGGCATGAAACTGGGTGTTCAATAAGGCCGTAATGGACGAATTCAACACAATCCATGTGATGGCAACCCGTTTGTTTTCAACGATTGGCAAGTGCCAAAGCGTCACAAATAACACCACCGAATTCAACACATTCCACAAAATGACACTTGGTCCATCGGAAAGCATCGAAAAAGGTGCCATCAAAATCGAGAAAATGGGACCGTATAAATACAGGTCAAAATACTCCTTCGGGTACTCTAAATACAACGGCATCTGGTGCAAGAAATGACCGAAACTTGCCTTGAAAATCTGAAAATTATTGATGTGTGAATGAACAGCGCTCAAAGAAAACTGCTTCCAGCCAGTGACTAAACCTGCTAGCGCCCAAATAATCAGTAAGGTGGATTTCTTATTCATTATCCTCCAGCATTTTAGCCATGGTTGTAAATTTCCCCTCCCCTTTCATTTGCTGTAAAAAAGAACGCAATTTATCCCGTAAAGGACCATTATGACCTCTTTTCACATGAGCCGGAAGTGGATATTTGGTCAAATCAGCGAATTCCCAAGGATGGAAATAGATATTCAAAAAGCCTTGTTTGCGCAAAGTTCGCTTCGCTAAAAAAGTATAGATCCACAACGGGAAGTTCTTAAATGCCAGCCAAAACAGCGGAATCCTCAACCAGGGGCTCACTGACGCGGGCACATTCCACAATCCTTTCTCAAAAAAAGGCTTCGTCGGTTTATCCCGGTGATCATAGCGACCCGGAATCCAGGTGGGGTTCAAAGACGAATGGTAGGTATAGCCAGCCTTCAAAATCTCTGCCTCCTCCACGTATTGCATACGGGCCATCCGGAAACCAGTGATGGTTTTTCCGCTTAATTTCTCTAGTAAATCCTTCGAGCTTTTTAGATCCTTCGACGCGTCAAAATGACCATGGAAATAGCCGTGAGAAGCTAATTCGTGCATCGGATTCAGCGATTTGATCCACTCAGGATTGTTTTCAGCATAAACACCGGTACAAAATATAGTGACAGGGACACCAGCCTCCTCTACGATTTGCATAAAATGCGCTACACCTTCTTTGGAAATAGCCAACTGCTCCTCCAAAGGAATATCGAACCCATATTCCAAGGGAATATCGCATTCTTCCACATCTATCGTGATCAGAATCGGCTTCATTTATCTATCCGAAATAAAATGGAAATGAAATTATACAATTCAGTCAATATCGTCTTAGCGCGCATCGTTGAAAACACGATTCCTTCACGAGCTTGAACGTAGATCCATTGAATCCGGATGTCTGGTCTTTTGGAGGCCAAAACCAAAAACTCCATATCAAATAAGAAAGCCGGAATCCGCGTCTTTAAGAAGACTTCCTTCCCTTTTTGGTTAAATCCTTTCAGGCCTGATTGCGTGTCTTTTACCTTCAACTGAGGAAAAAACAAATAATTCATCACTTTCAATGACAAAGAAAATATTTTACGCCCCAAGGGCAATTGATCATAATATTGTTCGTCTCGCACCCCCACGACCACATCGGCGGCATCAGTGGAAAGCAGGCGAAACATCTCAACCGCGTTCGAAATCAAATAAGGGTAATCAGCATCAGTGTAGATGACCCATTTGCCGGTGGTTTGGCGCACTGCATCTCGTAATGCGCCCCCTTTCCCCTGATTAACGGGAGAATCAATATAAGTAAATCCACTAATTTTTTCAGATAACAAACGTATGTCCGCTGTGCGAATCCCCGATTTACTTCCATCATTCACTAAATACATGTGAATGGTCGTTTCTGCCGGAATTGCCTCTTTAAATAAGGTATAATAATGGACTAATTCCTCCGCCCAGCCCGGATGCGGGTTGTAAATAGGATGGACAAGATTTAAAACTGCAGGAGCGATAGAAATAGAATTTTTACAATATTACGAAATTTAGCCCTTGAGGATCCTAAAAAAAAGCAGATATTTACGCTATGACTCGGATCATTCCCCCGTATTTGCAGCCCGGCGACGAAGTCGCGATTTTATCCCCTGCCTCTTTTCCTCACACGGAAAATTGGAAACAAGGGGTGGAGGTGCTAGAAAGCTGGGGACTTCGGGTGCGAAATGCGCCTAATTATTTGTCTCGTCATTTTGGTTTAGGCGGCACGGATGCGGAACGTTTATCCGATTTACAGCAAATGCTGGATGACCCCTCGATTAAAGCTATTTTTCCCATTCGGGGTGGATATGGGTCGTCCCGTTTATTAGATTCATTGGACTTTTCTGGATTTAAATCGAATCCTAAATGGATCGTTGGCTTCTCTGACATCACCGCCCTTTTATGTGAGGTGGATCGCTTAGGTTTTGCGAGTATTCATGGGCCTATGCCGCATAATTTTTGCCAAAAAGGGGGTGAATCTGCCTTGCAAAACTT
>CANFWR010000144.1 GCA_947450865.1 Cytophagaceae bacterium | reverse complement strand
ACGTATTTACAAAGATTAGCCGTAACTTGCAGCATAATTTCGTCAGGCATTGAACCTGAGCAGCAAATATGGAGAAAAAAGGACGCGTTTTAGTCGCTATGAGCGGCGGAATTGACAGCTCGGTCGCAGCTGTTTTACTACATGAACAAGGATACGAAGTGATCGGTATGACCATGAAAACATGGGATTACGCGAGCTCTGGTGGCGATAAAAAGGAAACAGGCTGCTGTTCTTTGGATTCCATCAACGATGCACGTCACATCGCAGTTTCCCTCGGTTTCCCCCACTACATTTTAGATATAAGAGAAGAATTCGGTGATTCGGTCATCGATTACTTCACGAATGAATACATCGAAGGTCGCACCCCTAATCCTTGCGTGATGTGCAATACGCACATTAAATGGGACGCTTTATTGCGCCGTGCAGATCAATTAGGCTGCGAATTCATCGCAACTGGCCACTATGCACAGATTAGAGAAGAGAATGGTCGTCAAATTATTTCCAAAGGAGTTGATGTTTTAAAAGACCAGAGTTATGTGCTTTGGGGCGTTTCACAAGAGAGTCTTGCCCGCACGATTTTGCCTTTAGGTCATTTGACGAAAGCACGAATTCGCGAGATGGCGACAGAGCGCGGATTTGTAGATTTAGTCAATAAGTCCGAGAGTTATGAAATCTGTTTCGTACCGGATAACGATTACCGCGGATTCTTAAAAAGACGCGTTCCTGAATTAGAGGAGCAAGTTAAAGGCGGAAATTTCATCGATACGGAAGGAAAAATCATTGGTAAACACGAGGGTTATCCTTTTTATACGGTGGGCCAAAGAAAGGGCTTAGGAAAGGCTTTCGGCTATCCAGCCTTTGTGATTGAAATTCGCAAAGAGACGAATGAAGTGGTCATTGGTAAAGTAGAGGACTTAAATCGCACCGGAATGTGGGTAGGTCAATTAAACCTACAAAAATACGCTTCCATTCCAGCTGAAGGTATTGAAACCATCACGAAAGTACGCTATAAAGATGCGGGAACCGCAGGTCACATTGAACAAGTAGGCGATCGCATTAAAGTGGATTTTGCATTCGATGTCTCTGGCATTGCACCAGGCCAAGCAGCCGTTTTTTATGAGGGCGATGATGTCGTGGGTGGTGGCTGGATTTTAAAGTCCTACCAGAAAGGTAGCGTTTTTGAAAACATCCAATCTTTCCAGACTACTTAATTTTTGTGTGAATGCGGGGCATTTGAATCAGCTCCATATCAAAAATCCGTTTGCCATCAATCTTGAATTGTAGCGCCGTTTGTTCGGAATGAAATCCGTGTTGACCTGCCGCACCTGGATTCAAAAAAAGCATCTGGTTGCGGTTTTGATCCCTTTTTACCTGCAAGATGTGGGAATGGCCACAGACAAAGATCATCGGTATTCCCATCGAAAAAGTCTCCAAAGCATCTGGTTTATAGGACGAAGGCGCACCCGCAATATGCGTCATAGCGACAGTCACTTCCTCGCAGGTGAATCGAGCGATTTTGGGAAACATATTTCGAATAGTTCGGTCATCAATATTCCCATACACTCCATACACAGGCTTCCCAAAACCCATGAGTGTATCCGCCACTGCAACAGAACCCCAATCTCCCCCATGCCAAATCTGATCACAAGCTTCCACATGTGGAATCAAGCGCGGATCGAGGTAAGAATGGGTATCTGAAAGGACTAAAATTTGCTGCATTATTTGTGCAATGAGAGTAATTGCCCCGTCGAAATCAAGGTATTAGACTTCCAAAGAGCCTTTTCTGACTCAAATGCCGCCTTCTTGTCCGCACTAATTTCCTTTGTTACCCAGGTAGGTGAACCTGCGTCTTTCCATGCAGAATACCAAAAAGACGCCACTCTATGTGAGGATTGAATCATACGTCCTTGAATCGAAGTGCCTAATTTAGCTGCATACGCTTGAATAAATTCATCTGTGTAATAACGCTGTGTTTTGCCATAACGCTCCACCATTTTGAATGATTTCTCCTCCCCTAGGGCCTGACGAACCTCGGTTTCTGCTTTAAACATGTCTGGTAGCATCGCGTGTGACTCTAATAAGACCTGGAAGATGAAATCCTGAGGTTTGGCAATATAAGATGCCGCTTGAGGTTGATATAAGGCGTAATTCTTTAGTTGTGCTTCCGGAACAAGGGATTCCCACAGGACGTGCATCCCTTTTTGATTCGTTAATTGACCATCGTGATTCTTGGTGGTATGTAATGGAACGTGCGCATCTGATACATAATGGCCTAAATCTGCCGCATAGAATAAGACAGAATCACGCATCTCCTGCTTAAATGCATTGACTAAACGACCATAAACGCGATTCACCTCCCAAGGCACTAAACCCTCTTTACGCAAACTGTCAAAGGAATATTTCGTTACGGCTTGTTTAAAATCATGGGGGATGTCCGTCCGGTAATTAGGACCAAAAACGTTTGCATCCATATCCAAATAATGCTTCGAATCCTCGGTCTTGTCATCTTTACGGCGCACATCTGGGCGAATGGATTGCTGTACGATGTAGTCCTGATTTGCATAGAAAAACAGACCTAAATCTGCTGGCAAAGGATAAATGGCAATCTGTTGTAGGGTTTTGTGAGCTAAAAAGCCCCATGAAACCAAGAAGCCACAGACAAGAACAAGGGATAATTTGCGCATATTATTTTTTAGTAAGGAATGTTTTAGGAGCGAATCCGTATTGTTTTTTAAAGGCACGCGTGAAATAAGCTGGGTCATTAAATCCTACTTGGTAGGCAATTTCAGACACATTCAATTGACCTTTTTCTAATAGCAATCGAGCCTGTTGTAAACGAATCGAGCGAATAAATTCGTTTCCAGCCAGCGAAGTTAACATTTTCAATTTACGATACAGCTGCATTTTGCTCATATCCATTGCCTGTTCCAAATGCTCCACATCGAAATCCACCTCATCCAGATGGGCAATGACGACCTGCGTTGCTTTAGACAGGAATTCATCTTCAAATACAACTTCCTTTTGTAAATCTTGATTCAGAACGGATTCTTGCCAGCTTTTGCGCAGACGCTCTTTCGCTTCTAGTAATTTAGCCACTCTTAATTCCAAAATATCCGCGTGGAAAGGTTTGGAAATAAAATCATCCGCGCCAGACTGCATTCCTTCGATTTGGCTTTCTTGGGAGCTTTTAGAGGTCAAAATAACCACTGGAATATGACTTGTCTTTGCATTCTTACGAATCGCTTTACACAAATTCACACCCGACATTCCAGGCATCATCCAATCCGTAATCACTACATCTGGCAAATAAGTCAAGGCCATTTCTAAGCCAGTCTCCCCTCTATCCGCCTCTATCACTTGGAAGGTTCCTTCAAAAATCTCCCGAATAAAGGCACGCATTTCGGTGTGATCTTCTACAATTAATAAAATCTGTTTCTCTTGCTGAATAGTAACGACTCTTTCACTCATTGACTCAGTAACTACCGGAAGAGCTCCTGATTTTACCCACGCCGGATCAAAGGCTTCCAGCGTAACAGGAAAGTGGATTTTAAAATCAGAACCGGCTCCCAGGTCACTTTGTACCTCAATCGAACCGCGGTGCACCTCCATTAATTCTTTACAAAGGGAAAGTCCTACTCCCGTTCCCACACGATCCACTTTCTCAGGAATCTGGTAGAAGCGGTCGAAAATATGCTGAATATGTTCCGCACTAATTCCCTTTCCTGTATCAGAAATGTGAATGGAAACGCGTTTAATGGATTCTGTTGTGCCCTGGTACACCTTATGCAATTCCAACCGAATACCGATTATTCCTTCCTCTGGAGTGAATTTAAAGGCATTCGATAACAGATTCGTGACACACTTTTCGATGATATCAGCATCGTAGTACACGAATAAAGATTCCACCGGAGCATCCCACTTCAATTTAATCTGCTTTTGTTGAGCATAGGCATCGAAGCTTTGTTTGATTGAATGCAATTGACGAATCAAATCGTGCTTCTCCACGACGGGTTGGACGTTTCCGGATTCGATTTTGGACAAATCAAGTAGCTGATTGATGAGTCTCAGTAGTTTTTGGGCATTCTGGTAAATCGAATTAATCTTCGTCTTTTGGTCTTTATTCAGGCTCGCATTCGAGATAAAATACTTTTCTAATGGACTGGTAATGAGGGTTAAAGGTGTCCGCAATTCGTGAGAGATGTTCGTGAAGAAATGCGTCTTCACCTGCTCTAATTCCTGAATACGTTCCTTCTCGATTTCTTTTAAACGCAAATCAGTTCTAAAGGCCTCACGCACTCGAACCTCCCGAATAAAAGCATAAATAATCGCCGCTAACAGAAAGCCATAAAGAAGGTATGCCCACCAGGTGCGGTACCAAGGCGGCAATATGGTAATCTTTAATTCATAGGGTTTTTCTGCCCAAATACCATCCGAATTACTCGCCTTCACCTT
>CANFWR010000143.1 GCA_947450865.1 Cytophagaceae bacterium | reverse complement strand
CCACGGAACGCATAAATGGACTGGGCATCATCCCCCACCACACAGATGTTGCGGTTCACGGCGGACAATTTCTTCGTGATCAAATACTGGGAAACGTTCGTATCCTGAAACTCATCCACCATCACGTGTTTGAACTTGTGTTGGTATTTATTCAATACGTCCAAATGGTCGCGGAAGAGGATGTTTGTTTGGAACAATAAATCATCGAAATCCATCGCGTTTGCTGCGAAGCAACGTGCACAATAGAGTTGGTACAATTCGCCCATGGCTGGGATGCGCGCGAGGCGATCCTCTTCTGCTAGAATGGATGAACCGGTGTATTGCGCCGGACCGATCAAGCGGTTTTTCGCGTTAGAGATTCGGTTCAAGACCAAATTCACCTTGTACACTTTATCGTCTAAATTCTTCTCCTTGATCAGCGCACGGATCAGAGATTTCGAATCGTCTGTATCGTAAATAGAAAAGTTCGAGGTATAGCCGAGGCGAGTGCCTTCGAAGCGAAGAATTTTGGCAAAAATCGAGTGAAACGTACCCATCCAAATGTTCTTTGCCGCATTGCCTATCACCGTTTCAATCCGGTGACGCATTTCGCCAGCCGCCTTGTTCGTAAAGGTCAACAGCAAGATCGCGAATGGATCCACGCCTGTCTCAATCAAATGCGCCGTACGGTAGGTCAGCACGCGGGTCTTTCCAGATCCGGCACCGGCGATAATCATCAAAGGACCATCAATATGTTCGACTGCTTTTCGTTGAGGCTCGTTCAGGCCAGCTAGGTAATCCATCTGTTTTGGGCTAATCCATTAGGGTTTCAAAAATACGAAATTTAGCCCGGATTTGCCCTATGAAATTAGACTTTGTAATATCTTTTTCGGGCATCAAAAAAGAACAAAATCGCCGCCCAAATCAACACATAAATCAGTGCTCCAGCCAGCGAGGCGTTCATCTTATCCGCAAAAAGCGGCTCGATTCCTTGTGAATAAATCCAAGATGTTAAGCCTTCGTCACCTATTTTAATCATTCCCAAAACCCGCGGGATGATTCCCGAGAAGAAAAACACTAACATCGGGTTCATGCCGAAGATCAAAACGGGTTTCCAGTAGCGATCCGCGAAAATCGCCGAATGAACTGTTGCCTGCAAAACCGCGAGCAACAATAGGTCCCAACCTGCCGCTACAAACACATAGGAACTCGTCCACAAAGCCTTGTTGATGGGAAAATACCATCCCCAAATCGTCCCCGCAGCCAAAGCAATCGCGCCCGCAGCCGCTAAAACCGAAGCCTTCGGACTCCCTTGCAAATACCTCCCTGCAAACAAACCCGCTAGCCCTGTCGCCACCGCTGGCAAGGTGCTCAGGATTCCCTCCGGATCCCAGGTTTTCGAAGTCGCCCACAGATGCCCTTCTAATAGGTAATTATCAAGCCAAGCCGCTAGGTTTTTATTCACCTCCAGATTCGCCGCACCGATACCCGGTACCTCGACGAAATGCATCAAGGCCCAATAACCGATGAGACTAGCCAAAAATACTCCGACCTGAACGCGCAATGAAGTGTATGCGTGCAATAAGCTGACTAGCAAATACACTACCGCGATCCGTTGCAAGACCCCCGGAATACGCACATGCTCGAAATCGGTTAAACCGGAGAAACACAAACCAATCAGCAGCCCAAAAGCGCCCACGGCCACCCAAAACTGCCTCCGCAAAGGATAATCTCCTAGAAAGGCCACCGTGGCTAGAGCCATGGCGAGTAAGCGTGCGACCAGGGTATAGTCCCCCACTTTGATTTTGGAGAAAAAACTTAGCGACAAGCCTAACAAAAAGATCCGCAAGGCTCGTTTGCAACTCTTCAACAATTGATCCTCCGTGGGCTTCGATAAAACCGTGGAAATTCCTACGATAAATAGAAAGGACGGAAACACGAGATCCGTCAGCGTGTAGCCGTGCCATTCCGCGTGCTCCAGCGGCGCGTAAATGTGCCCCCAGTCCCCTGGATTGTTCACAATCGTCATCAAGATGACCGTGAGTCCTCTAAAAATGTCAATCGATAAAAGTCGTTTGTTCTCCATATTAGTGATGGCCCGTATTTTTCTCGCCCGCCGGAATGGCCACAGGTAATTTGTTCTCTTTCGTAGGTAGCGGACACGTCGCGAAAGGTGTGAACGCGCAAGGCGGATTGTAGGCCTTATTAAAATCAAGCGTGACAGTTCCGTCCGGATTAAATCCTTTTGTGTCTAGGAAACGGCCTCCGCCATAGGTAGAGGTTTTGTTCGTTGCATCGCCAAAAACGACAAAGAAATCCTCCTTCGTCTCCCCAGGCCCCGCCTCTAAGCGATAAGTCTTCCCGTCCACCTGGAACTCCAATAAACCGGGAGAATCCTCTTGGTACGAACGACCCGTGATGTCAATGATAGTCACTTTTTTACCGACGGTGGGAATGAATTTCGCATTCACTTTCCATTTGGCATCAGCAGGGAAATGATCAATTCCGTGAAAGTCTTTCAGGTATTCCCCCTTCAAATCGCGCAGGCGAATCGCGTATTTATCGCCGCGTTTGATGATAAACCAACGCAGGGATTGATGGCTAATGACCGTGCTTTTACCCTCCGGGGTGAAGATGACCTGATTATTATAAAGTACTTGATTATTTTGTAGAATGACCTTGCCTAAGGAGGCCTCCGCATGCGGGAAGACAAAATCATTTGATTCCGCCCCGCCAATGGTATTTTCCCCCTCTTTCAACCAAAACAAACCCGCTAGGTTTAACCAGCCATTTTCGGATTTGAGACTGGCCTCTCTTTTGGCATAAAAACCGGTGTAATCCTCCTGAGAACGCGCTGTGAACGCAAACATCGTGAGGCACAAAAATAGGATCTTTTTCATAGCGGGATATTTGCCTAAAAATACTAAATTACCTTAGAAATATACCCTATGAACCCGCAAATCTACGAACTTGGCGACAGCGCACTGACGATTGAATTCCGCAACGAAATCAGCGAAAGCGTACACCAAGAGGTCATGAAGCGGTTTTATCAGTTTCAATCCTTTCCCTTACCCGGAACCTTGGATTTAATTCCAGCCTACGCGAGTCTCACCATTGTGTTTGACTTAGGGGTGGTGGCGAGCCGCTTTGAAGGTTTGGCAGGAATGAAAACGCTCATCGAACAAAAACTGACTGAAGCTTTTACGGCGGCCATTCCAGAAGGTCGCCTCCACGAAATTCCCTGCGAATACAATGGTGCTGATTTAAGCTTTGTGGCGAAAAGCTGCGGACTTAGTGAACAAGAAATCATCCGCATTCACAGCGAAAAAGAATACACCGTTTACTTCCTTGGCTTCCTACCGGGATTCGCCTACATGGGAACAACCGACGAGCGAATCACCGTAGCTAGAAAAGTGACGCCCGTCCCCATAAAAGCGGGAGACATTGGATTAGCCGGCAACCAAACCGGCATCTACCCCAGCGCCTCTCCCGGCGGCTGGCAGATCATCGGTCGTACGTCAACCATTCCTCATTTCAGAGCGGGTGACCGTGTTCGTTTTATCCCCGTCTCCGTATGAATCTGATCAAAAAAGGTTTATTGGATACGTGGCAGGGCCTACCCAGCTTCGGTTTGCAGCACGAGGGAATCCCTCCCGGAGGAGCAATGGATACCTTTTCCTTACAGATCGCGAACGCGCTCGTAGGAAACGATGTATACGACAAAGCGCTGGAAATGCACTTCCCGGCTGGAGTTTATCAATTCGAGAAGAGTACGTTGATTGCCATTTGTGGCGCTAACTTCACGGCCTGTGTGGATAATGTGGAAGTCCCCATGAACCAGCCCATCAAGGTTCCGCCGGGGGCTATTTTGAGTTGTAAAAAACCGGTTTCGGGCCAAAGAGTCTACGTCGCTACCAGAGAACTGAAAGACGAACAGGTCTCCCGCCTCAAAATTTTGCCTTGGTCGATGAACCCAGAAAATGTGTTCACGGATGACCCGATCAGGATTTTATGTGGACGGGAATGGGAGCAAATTAAAGCCTGTTCGCAACAGCTAGTTTTGAGTAAATCCTTTGCCATTTCTCCCACCTCAAATCGGATGGGTTATCAATTAATGCAGGAACCGCTGAAGACATTGGCTTCGCAAAATTTATTGTCCTCCGCGATCACGGCCGGCACAATTCAGTTACTGCCATCAGGTCAACTCGTAGTGTTAATGGCGGGACATCAGACGACGGGCGGTTATCCGCGTTTAGCGCATGTGATTTCGGCGGATTTGCCCCGTCTAGCTCAAAAGGGTCCAGGAGATAGCCTCCGCTTCACTTTGACAGACCCGACAACAGCAGAATACGAATGGATTCTAGAACAGAACTACCTACAACAAGTACGGAATGTGTGTTCGTTGAAATTAAGTCAGCATCGATTCGATCACCACTAATTCATCGCGTAAACGCGCGGCTAATGGGAAGTCGAGGTCGCGCGCCGCTTTCTCCATCTCTTT
>CANFWR010000142.1 GCA_947450865.1 Cytophagaceae bacterium | reverse complement strand
CCTAAATTAGCATTGCGCGCTAATAATTCTTTAACGATGGTGGTTTTACCGGAGCCTGAAGGGGCCGAAAATATGATGAGTTTACCTTCCAAAAATTTCGATGATTAAATGAACCAACAAAATAAGGGAATTAAGATCAATATAAGGAGTAGAATGGACGATATTTTTGAACGAATGCTTTCGACTAAACTAGTTGGGCAAGTAGAAGTACATTGGGATTTTAATGCATTCCGAAGTGCAATCTCTAATTTAAGTCCTTCTTGACAAGGCAAACATTGGTCTTTATTGGCTAAAAAACGTGCTTCCTCCTCAGCAGACGCCTCTTTATCCAAGATACGCTGGATCAGCTTCATGCAATCAGGTTGATGGGAACAATTCGTCTTCATAGTGTTTTTAACATCGATGGTAAAAAAATAGTTCCGAGCTAGGCTGACAAGATGTCAGTTTTGTAGCCTTTTTTAGCAGCATAAGAGGCTAAGATTTCTTTTAGCAAAGTTCTCGCACGGTGAAGTCGTGATCGCACGGTACCGATGGGAATATTCAGGATTTTGGCCATCTCTTCGTAGCTAAACTCCTCTAAATCACATAGAATAATGATCATTCTGAAATCGACAGGCAACGCTTGAATGGCAGAGGTAATCTCATCCCCTAACATCTCATTAACTGTCTCAGCTTGCAAATCCGCCTGGAAGGCAGGCTCTGGATCGTCATCACCCGCAAAGGATTGCTCCACCCACTCGAATTCAACTTTGGATGGGCCACGGGATTTCTTGCGGTAATCGTTGATGAAATTATTCTTGAGAATGCGGAACAACCAGGCTTTGGCATACGTCCCAGGCTCAAAGGACCCAATAAAACGAAACGCGCGCATACACGTATCCTGCACTAAATCATGCGCATCATCCTTGTCATTCGTCAGTCGAAGGGCAAAATTATACATCGCATCCATATGCGGCACAAACTCCTTTTCGAAGAGTGCTCTAGCTTGCGATTCTGTCAGCGCAACGGCTGAACTTATTTCTGTACTCATGGCGGTTTATCTATAAGATAACGCTATGCTTACAATTTAAACGCCAAAATGAAAAGGTGACAAAAAGACTTATTTCCCCTTGTTGAATAATTCCAATAAGGTAAATACAATTACGCCTAAAATAGTACTTAAAAAGGCTTTCAATAGACTAAGGCCAAATAAGCTCGACTCACTTGCCTCTAACTGAAATAACACGAAATGGTGCGTAAATAACATCAAAGTAAGATACGGATAAAACCACATCCACTTCATCTCATCTAAACTGATTGAAGAGCGTTCATCGTATCCATTTGCCGGCGTCAAGATGTTAAAGAAGGTAGGACGCAACCAGGCTACTAAAACCGTGGCAAACGCATGCATTCCGTGCGTATTATAGAAAACATCCAACAACCAACCGAGAGCAAATCCCCCTAAAATCAAATATACTGGTGGTGTTTCAATGGGCGCTTTGACGATTGCCCATAAATAGATAAAGCAGAAACCATAATAGAATAAGGCCAAATCCCGCAAGAACAATAACTGCACAACAATCGTTAAAACGACCGCAATCCACCATTTGTATTGAAAATTTGCGCTCATCTTAGTCGATTTTAGGTTTTGATTGTTCTAATTTCGCCTGCTGACCCGCAAACTTGTTTTCGATCACATACACATAGCGTAGCGTCGAAAAATGCGTCAATAGCATCACTTTGATGTCGTGAAAAGTCCCATCGTCTTGCAAGCCAACTTTGGCTACAATACCAATTGGAATATTAGGAGGATACACCGCGTTATAATCCGATGTAACAATCGTATCCCCTTTCACTACTTTTTTGTATTTGGATACGTCCATAAACTCCGCAACCTCAGGCTGATAACCTGGCCATTTAATATAACCGAGCTCGCCGGAAGACTTGATTTTAGCGGAAACCGTATTACTAGTATGCAAAACGGAAACAATTAAGGCCAAATTCTCTGTACACGAAATCACCTTACCCACTACTCCAGTCGAGGAAATAACCGCCATTCCAGGTTTGATTCCGTCCAAGTAGCCTTTTTCAATCGTCAAATAATTTTGAGAATTCCGCGTGCTTTGATCAATTACCTTACAAGCGATTGGCTTGTAGCGATCCAATGATTCCTTACTAAAAAAGACGGGCAAATCAGCTTTTTGCTGTACCTGAGACTGAAGTTGAAAAATCTGTTGATGTAACTTTTGATTCTCTAGCGCTAATTCCCCATTGATTTCTCTCAATTGATGGTAAGTGGCTACTTCCTGACGAGTGGACAAAAGGGATGCTGCCCAGGAATTCGTTGTATTAAAATAGAGGGTATGCTGGTAATTATTGTAGGTGAACACAGCCCAAAGACTGATAACCTGCAGCAAAATAAACAGAAGCAGATTTCGCTGACGCAATAAAAACTGAAACAGTTGATTCATCCCCTAGGTAATCAATACCGGACGGTATTTCTCTAAGTTTTTCAAGATTTCACCCGTACCTCTAATGACCGCTTTCAACGGATCATCAGCCACGTGCACTTTTAATTGCGTCTTCTTCTCGATACGCTTATCTAATCCGTGCAACATCGCACCACCACCAGCTAAGTGAATACCGTTATGGAAGATATCTCCGGACAATTCAGCCGGAGCTCTTTGCAAAGTCTCCATGATAGCTACCTCGATTTTCGTAATCGAACTATCTAAAGCATAAGCGATTTCAGAATAATTAATTAGTATTTCTTTAGGGATACCCGTCATCTGATCACGACCACGAATCTCAAAATCTGCTGGAGGATTCTCTAGTTCTGGCAAAGCAGAACCCACTTGAATTTTGATTTGTTCAGCTGAACGCTCACCAATCACCAGTTTGTGCTCACGTAACAAATAATCTTTAATATCACGTGTAAATTCATCCCCAGCGACACGAATCGAGTTTTCAACGACGATACCGCTTAATGAGATAATGGCAACTTCCGTAGTACCGCCACCGATATCCACGACAAGAGACCCATTGGGTTGTTCAATATCTATTCCGATACCAATTGCCGCAGCAATCGGTTCGTGCACCATATACACTTCACGTGCTCCAGCGTGTTCTGCGGAGTCTTTTACGGCTCTTTTTTCCACCTCCGTAATACCAGAAGGAATACAAATTACCATACGCAATGCCGGAGAAAAGAAGGAATTTCCTTTATCCATCATCTTGATTAAACCACGCATCATTAATTCAGCCGCGGTAAAGTCAGCAATCACACCGTCTTTTAAGGGACGGATGGTTTTAATATTATCATTCGTTTTCTCGTGCATCATCATCGCTTGACGACCCACCGCTAAAACCTTGTTCGTATTGCGATCTAACGCAATAATCGAAGGCTCATCTACGACAACCTGATCTTTATGAATAATCAAGGTATTTGCCGTACCTAAGTCCATGGCTATATCCTTCGAAAGAAAATTAAATAATCCCATCTGATTTTGTGATTGTAAAACACAAATTTACATAAAAATTGAGCTAAAATTTTAAAAAAATCGAATTTTACAATTTCCACGAAATAATTATAAAATAGGCCAAAGCAGGATCTCAGAAATCCTTAATTAACAAAATCCCACTCTTATTAATATATTACAATAAAATCGTTGAAAAAAAATAGGACAAAATGGGCAAATTAATCGACAAAATAATTTGGAATTATTATCTGATTTATTAGTTTTGTCCAAGTTTAGTAGAAAAATCGTATTAATTACATCGTTTGGTGATAAATTATGGAAGATTATAACAAGATCATTGAGTCCTTAGGTGTTAAATTCATCAAAGCGAGAAACATTAGAATATTACAACCGATTCGTATCAAGAATTTCTACGACGTAGAAAATTCACTCTTGATATTGTACAAAGGGGAGGTTTCTTTTGGAGAGGAGGAAACGCCAGTGGAAGAAGGCGATATGCTTTTTATCCCAGGAGGCAAAATGATCAGCGTAACCTACGGAAACGCAGAAAAACCGAAAGCCGTAAACAACGAAGAGTTTATGACGCATCGGGAATTGTATTTTGACCAAAATACAGATGCTGCTCAAATCGGAACACAACCGAATTCATTCGGAATGGTGGCCTTCGAAGCGAAAGTTTTCGACTCGGTTAACTTCTTCACTTCACTAGACATTCCTCCGTTCTTAATTAAGCGCGATGATAAATTAGCGGCAACTATCCGCGAAATTTTAGAAGAAGATCTTTCAGATGCGATTGGTAAAGGACGTATCATTAAAATCAAAACGGAAGAGATTGTAATCGAAGTGATTCGTTACATCATCGAAAACCGTTTGTTCGTAGAGCAATTAGCCACGAACTCGACTTACTTTAAAGACCCACGCTTAATTGATATCTTCGCTTACATTAAGGATCATTTGGGTGGTGATTTGTCAAACAAGGTTTTGGCAAACGTTGCTAACGTTTCTGAAGACTACGTAGGTCAATATTTCAAGATGTTAACGGGTATCAACCCGCAAGATTATATCGAGTACCAACGTATGGAAGCGGCGGTAGGTTTACTTCGT
>CANFWR010000141.1 GCA_947450865.1 Cytophagaceae bacterium | reverse complement strand
TAGCAAAAATAATACCCGAACGGAGATCGATCGGGTATTAGAAGTATTGAAAAATATCGTGTCCTAGTAGGCGCGAGCAAAGATTACTCTGCGGCTGGAAGGTGCTCCTGTTAGGATGCATTTTCCAGCGTCATCTTTTGCATCTAGAGGTATACAACGAATCGTCGCCTTCGTCAATTCTTTGATTTTTTCTTCCGTCTCAGATGAACCATCCCAGTGCGCAGAAAGGAATCCACCGTCTTCAATTTTCGCGGTAAACTCGTCCCAGCTATTCACCTCGAACGTATTTGCAGCTCTGAAGTCGAATGCTTTTTGATAAATGCTTTTTTGGATGTCTTCCAAAGTGTCCACGATCACGTCTTCGATTCCCTCGAAAGGCATACTCGTTTTCTCTCTCGTATCACGGCGCGCTAATTCAATCGTGCCATTTTCCATATCCCGGTTACCGATCGCAAGACGTACCGGAACCCCTTTTAATTCATATTCCGCGAATTTAAAGCCTGGGCTTTGGTTGTCTGCGAAGTCAAACTTCACGGATACACCGCGGGATTTTAGCGCCTTCACTAATGGATTGATACGCGCTTTGATATTTTCTAATTGCTCTTCGCCTTTGTAGATCGGTACGATCACGACTTGAATCGGAGCTAATTTAGGAGGCAAGACTAAACCTTGGTCATCCGAGTGCGCCATAATCAAGGCACCCATCAAACGCGTCGAAACACCCCATGAGGTACCCCAAACATAATCCAATTGGTTTTCCTTGTTAACGAATTTTACGTCGAAAGCTTTGGCAAAGTTTTGGCCTAAAAAGTGAGATGTTCCAGCCTGCAACGCCTTTCCATCTTGCATCATCGCTTCGATGCAATAGGTTTCATCTGCACCGGCAAAACGCTCATTCGCCGTTTTAATTCCTTTCAAAACTGGCATCGCCATAAAAGTCTCCGCGAATTCCGCATAGACCTCTAACATCTGCTCGGTCTCTTCGATTGCTTCTTGCTTCGTTGCGTGTGCCGTGTGGCCCTCTTGCCACAAGAACTCTGCGGTACGCAAGAATAAACGCGTACGCATTTCCCAACGAACCACGTTTGCCCATTGGTTAATCAATAGAGGCAAATCACGATACGACTGAATCCAGTTCTTATAGGACGACCAAATCACCGTTTCCGATGTAGGTCTCACAATTAATTCTTCTTCTAATTTAGCGTCTGGATCGACAATCACTCCGCCGCCATTCGGATCATTTTTTAGACGGTAGTGCGTTACGACTGCACATTCTTTGGCAAAACCCTCTACGTGTGAAGCCTCCTTCGAAAGGAAAGATTTAGGGATGAAAAGGGGGAAATAGGCATTCGTATGACCTGTTTCCTTGAACATATCATCCAATGCACGCTGCATTTTTTCCCAAATGGAATAGCCATAAGGTTTAATGATCATACAGCCTCTCACCGCAGAATTCTCGGCTAAATCTGCTCTCTTCACTAATTCGTTGTACCACTCGGAATAATTGTCCGCGCGGCTCGGTAGGGATTTACTCATAATTATTGTTAAAATCGTAATGTAGTGTTCGTTTTTTCGTTTACTTTACGTCAGCAAAATGGAACGTTACAAAGATACGTTTTGTTAGCCTTTTAATTGACATCATCCGCTAAAAACCATGAAAAATCAATCCTTTGCTTTTTTACTGCTTGTAGGATTTGGAATCCTTTCCAGCTGCGTGAATGTGACGAATAACTCGTACGCATCAGATGATTTATACGATGAAGCAAATCGTTCTGTTCAGATTGCCAAAGTGCAGGCCGCTAAAGCCGCTAAAGAAAAGAAATACCTCGATTTTCAAGATTTAGAGGAATCCGATGTGGAAGTAATCGAAGAAGAGGAGGGTTTAGCCCAACAATCTACTACCTCAATCAATCCAAATTTATACGAATCAGCGTACCAACAGGGCTTTAACAATGGCTTGTACAACAGCCCCTACCTAGGTTACGGATACCGTTACACTCCATTCTCGTATTGGAGTCCTTCTTATTCTTATTTTGTGAATCCGTATACTACGTTTAGTTTAGGTTTTGGCTTTTCGTATTTCAATCCCTATTCATATTATAACCCATACGCCTATTACAGCCCTTTTTACAGTCCATTTGGGTATAATCCGTACTTCAGTGGCTATAATTATTATGGGCCCGGAGGAAATTACACAGGATACAGTGGTCAATATATGACAAATGACATGCGGGAAAAGAGAAATTTTGGCCCACGGGACGATCGTTCGAATAACCGGAATTCAGGCGGTAATTATACTAATTCGCCTCGCGGAGGAAATAATTCTTATAACACACAAGGAAATAATTTACCCCGTGTGAATACGCAACAGACTTATGACGCAGGCTCGGGATCTGGTTCGCAGCCCTATGTAGCCCCTCGTCGCAATTCGAATTATGAATACCGTTCTGCACCCATGGATGGAGGAGCCCAACGTAACTACTCAGCACCTACCCCGTCTTATAGTAGCCCAAGCTCCGGTGGAGGTTCTAGTTCCGGTGGTGGTGGAGGTGGTTCTAGTCGCGGTCCTCGTTAATTTACGATCATGAAAAAAGCTCTTTTCTTATTATTCAGCGTACTTACGCTGAGCGAGGCTGTGGCCCAAATCTATACTTATCCTAGTTTAGCGAAACAGTTTTCGACTAGCTATTCTTCGGGTACGGCACGTATGCAGGCCTTAGGTGGTGCGAATACGGCGCTAGGGGCAGACTTGAGTTCTATTACGGGGAATCCGGCTGGTCTGGGTTTGTATACTCGTTCTGAAGTCAATATGAGTTTAGCCTATACTGGGGTTCAAACTAAATCGACTTATTTGAGTACTTCCAATGAGGCCTCAGAAAATGAAATCCAAATGCCTACGCTTGGGATGGTGATTTCTAGTAATAACCTAAGTGGAGGAGATTGGCATGGATCTCTGGGATTTGGTTATTCTCGTCAAGCCATTTTTATTCAACCGATCCATATTTCGGGTACGAATAACCGAAGCTCTTTATTAGATAACTTCATCGAAAAAGCGAATGATAAAGGAGCTACAGGCGCTAGTTTAGATGACGAATATGATTCCTATTCGGGGACCGCTTCATCTGCTGAGGCTTTGGCCTATCAAACTTATCTAATCAATCCAAATGCTGCTTCAGGAGGCGCTCCATTTGAGCGTTTTCAACCTTTATTGCCCACCAATCAATATGGTTCAGCCACCAATTCTGGGGCGCTGACATCCTGGGATTTTGCTTATGGTGCGTCGTATCGCGATAAGTTCTACTTAGGCGCTGGTTTGCATTTTTCCAAAATTAGTGCCAGTTCTTCTACTACTTGGGAAGACGAATTTGTAGGAGCAAAATATGTGGCGGGCTTTCAATATGCAGAGACTTTGTTGACTTCAGGTTCAGGCATTGCCCTTAGTCTGGGAGGTATTTATAAAGTGAATCCATCGCTACGCTTATCCCTGGCATTTAGAAGTCCTACCTATTATGATCAGATGAACGAAACTTACGATGCGCGTTTATTCCCTAATGTAATAGGCATTCCGGCCATTGGTTCCACAGGAAATCCAATTACGATTACTAAAGTGAATCCGATGCGTTTAACAACCAATGAGTTTACATATCAGTTCTTAAGTCCGATGAAAGTCTCAGGTGGATTTGCGTATTTCTTTTCGAAGAAAGGATTCTTAACAGCCGATTTGGAATATGTTGGTTATGGCGGAATGAAGGTCTATTCTGCAGAACTAGGCGGCTCGGCTAATCAAGCTTTTCAAACCAAGTACAATGGTCAAATCTCCCGCAATTTTGAAGGGGCGCTAAATATTAAAGTGGGATCTGAAATTCGTGTTTCTCCTTCCATCAGTATTAGAGGTGGGGCGGCGATGTTTGGAAGTGGATATGCCCAAAGCTACGACACCATCGATCGCAATGCCTTTCAATTTTCTGGAGGAATCGGCTACCGTAAATCGAATTTCTACCTGGATTTAACGGCTATTCAGCGTACGCAAAAGGATGCGTATACGCCATATACACTTAAGAATTCGGCTGATTACAGTTCAGCCACTTTAAGTTTGACTTCCACGCAAGTGATGCTGGGAGGAGGAATCTACTTCTAAACGGGTAGGTATTGGTCTAATAGCCAAAGCAACTGGCTAACGGTAATTTCTCCATCTACTTGAACATCAGCTTGCTGATAAAAAGGTAAGCGCTCCTCGAAGGTTTTTTTGATGGAGGCGATGACCACTTCTTCGCTTTGGGTCTTATCTAATAAGGGACGATTATTACCTTGCGCTTTGTACAAACGCGTGGCTAAATCATTCACGTCTACGTTTAAGAATACACTAACGCCATTTTGCTTGATGAAGTCCATATTGTCGTTAAAGCAAGGTACTCCACCACCCGTTGCAATCACCATCGATTGATCAGGTTGAAAACCACGCAGCGTCTTTTTTTCTATTTCACGGAAGTGCGCCTCACCAAAATTCGAAAAAATCTCTGATACTGTCTTCTGTTCACGGGTCTCAATTAACTTATCCATGTCCATGAAGGAGTAACCAATATTCTTTGCTAATTCTTTTCCCAAGGTACTTTTACCCGAGGAGGGC
>CANFWR010000140.1 GCA_947450865.1 Cytophagaceae bacterium | reverse complement strand
GTTCAAGATCGTTATAAATTATCAGGTAACTCATATACGTTACAATCGATCTTAGCAAACCAAACAGATCCTACGAAGTGGGTGACTTACAAGTCTAAGGCTTGGAAGCCAGAGCAAGTTCAAACTTTTGAATTAGGTTACAAAGGAATGATCACTCCACAAATGTTTGTTGATTTCTATGCATACCAATCTAACTTTACGAACTTCTCAGCTGGTCAAGTGGTAGCGCAACCTAGCACGACTTTGGCAGGTTCATTAAACTACTTCTCTTTTCCATCTAACGTAGATAACGAAGTGGTAACTAATGGTTGGGGCTTAGGCATCGACTATGATTTAGGAAATCGTTGGGCATTAGGAACAAACGTTTCTTACAATGCAGTAAAAGACAATGGTGGATTAGCTGATTACCAATTAGGTTTCAATACGCCTAATTACCGCACTAACGTTACTTTAGGTAATCGTAACATCGGAAATTCAGGTTGGGGCTTCAATGCGACTTGGAGATACCAAGATCAATTTGTTTGGCAATCATCTATTGTAAACCAAGTAGTGAACCAACAACAATTATCTGTTATCCCTGCATTCTCAACGTTCGATATGCAAGTGAGCAAGAAAGTGTCTGAGATCAAATCAATCATCAAAGTGGGTGGTACGAACTTAGGCGGTGTTGCTTATACAACAGGTTGGGCTAACCCATTAGTGGGTAGCATTTACTATGTGAGCATTACGTTTGACGAATTGTTGAACAAATAAGAATTATTTAAATTAGTTTGAGGCTGCCCCTTTAAGGGCAGCCTCTTTTTTTGTACCTTTGTGGATCGATCGATTCCCAAACTATGGCTTCAAAGGCGTCAGATTCTACCGGATTTTCCCACATTCAAGTGCTGGGTGCGCGTGAGCATAATTTAAAGAATATTGATGTTTCCATTCCGCGCAATCAGCTCGTGGTGGTGACAGGTATTTCTGGTTCAGGGAAATCATCTTTAGCCTTTGACACGATTTACGCAGAGGGCCAAAGACGCTACATGGAATCTTTCTCCGCTTACGCCCGTTCTTTCCTAGGAAACATGGAACGTCCGGACGTAGACAAGATCGAAGGCCTTTCGCCCGTGATCTCCATCGAACAAAAGACCACCTCTAAAAACCCGCGTTCTACGGTAGGAACGACCACAGAAATCTACGATTTCTTGCGTCTGTTATATGCCCGTGCCGGGGAGGCGTTTTCGTATCTTTCAGGGGAGAAAATGGTCAAGCAGTCCGTTGATCAAATCATCGAGACTTTATTAACCCAATTCAACAAAGGTAAAGTTGTTTTACTCGCGCCCGTAGTCAAAGGCCGCAAAGGACATTACCGCGAATTGTTTGTTCAAATCGCGAAATGGGGATATACGAAAGTGCGTATCGACGGAGAAATCATGGACATCGAACCGAAGATGCAGGTCGATCGTTTTAAAGTACACGATATCGAAATAGTGGTGGATCGTTTAGTAGTGGCAGAGGACGAACGCTTGCGTTTATCCCAAAGCCTACAAACCGCGATGAACCAAGGCAAAGGACAAGTTTATGTCCTAGATGCTAAGCATAAATTACACTACTTCTCTCAGACCTTAATGGATCCGGCGACTGGTTTATCTTATGATGAACCCGCTCCGAATACCTTTTCGTTCAACAGTCCTTATGGCGCATGCCCTTGTTGCAATGGCTTAGGGGTGGTAGAAGAGATTACGGAAGACTCTGTCATTCCAGATCGATCTTTGAGCATCATCCGCGGAGCTATTGCGCCGATTGGAGAATACCGAGAGCTTTGGATATTCAAGCAATTGGAAGTGCTTCTAAAGCCTTTCAAAGTGGGACTTTCTACTCCCATCGCTAAATTTCCAGCGGAGGCCGTGGAATTGATGTTATATGGTTCCGAAGATCCAGTGGCGGTGCCGTCAAAGAAATACGAGGGCACAGAATGGAATACGAAATACGATGGTATCGTGAACTTCCTGAAACGCCAACAAGAGTCGGGTTCTGAAAAGACTCAAGACTGGTTAAAGGATTTTATGATCATTAAAAAATGCCCGGATTGTGACGGCTATCGCCTAAAGAAAGAATCCTTGCATTTCAGGATTGCTGATAAGCACATCGGACAATTAGCCCAAATGGATATCACCGAGCTCGAGGCTTGGTTTGCTGACGTGGAAACACGGATGAGCGACCGCCAGCAGCAGATCGGGGTGGAAGTCTTGAAAGAGATCAGAAAACGGGTGGGCTTTTTAACCCAAATCGGCTTGACCTATTTAACACTTGATCGACCGATGAAAAGTCTATCGGGTGGGGAGGCACAGCGGATTCGATTAGCGACTCAGATAGGGACGCAACTCGTGGGCGTCTTGTACATTATGGATGAGCCGAGTATCGGTTTGCACCAGCGCGATAATGAGAAATTAATTCAAGCCTTAAAAGATTTAAGGGACTTAGGTAATTCGGTTTTAGTCGTGGAACACGACAAGGATATGATGCTGGAGTCAGATTATATTTTGGATATCGGTCCGGGTGCGGGTCGCCATGGAGGAAATGTGGTGGGTTCCGGTACACCAGCCGAGTTTTTGAAATTGAAGACGCCCACGGCGGCTTATTTGAATGGTGCGCTGGAGATTGCGGTGCCAGCCGTGCGACGTAAAGGCAATGGTTTGAGTATCGAATTGAAAGGGGCGACTGGGAATAATTTGAAGAATGTGTCGGTGAAGTTTCCGCTGGGGACTTTGACGGTAGTGACGGGGGTTTCTGGGTCCGGTAAATCGACCTTGATTCACGACACATTAGTGTTGAAATTGAAGCAGCATTTCGATCGCACGAAGCGGGATGCGATGCCATATAAGTCGATTGTAGGTTTGGAAAATATCGATAAAGTAATCGAAGTGGACCAAAGTCCCATCGGCCGAACGCCTCGCTCTAATCCAGCTACCTATACGAATATGTACAGCGATATTCGCACGCTCTATTGCGAATTGCCTGAATCAAAAATCCGTGGGTACAAGGCAGGACGATTTAGTTTCAATGTGAAAGGTGGCCGTTGTGAAGGTTGTGAGGGAGCGGGTCGCAAGAAGATTGAGATGGAGTTCTTGCCGGATGTATTAGTGGAATGCGAGACATGTAAGGGAAAGCGTTTTAACCGCGAAACGCTAGAAGTTCGCTTCAAAGGTAAATCGATTTCAGACGTGTTAGATATGACGGTGGAGCAGGCTTTGGAATTCTTCGAAAACCAACCGCGTATTTTCCGCCGCGTGCAGACATTGGCTGAAGTAGGTTTAGGCTATATTACCTTAGGGCAACATGCTACCACCCTTTCTGGGGGCGAGGCGCAACGCGTAAAACTCGCAGAAGAACTTTCGAAAAAGGATACAGGAAAGACGCTTTATGTCTTAGATGAACCTACGACGGGTTTGCACTTTCAAGATGTGCGTCTATTATTAGATGTATTACAGAAACTAGTGGATAAGGGGAATACGGTCTTGATTATAGAACACAATATGGATGTAATCAAGGTGGCTGATTATCTAATTGATATGGGTCCTGAGGGCGGAAATGCAGGGGGTCAACTGCTAGCTAGTGGAACGCCAGAGCAGATCGCTAAAGAGAAAAATAGTCACACGGGACGCTTTTTGAAAAAGGAATTATCGTAGATTTTTTTTACATTTATGTACTTTCTACATCAACGATGACCTATTTGCCTCAGATACTATTTATCGCCCTTTTAGGGGGTATGTCTTACCTGATTTTTCAGCGTTTTTCCCTTATTATACAGACGATTCGATTAGCTCGTCCCGTGGAATTATCAGATCATCCGTCTGAGCGTTTTAAGCGAATGGCTTTATTAGCCTTCGGTCAAAAGAAAATGTTTTCTAAGCCTATCGTCGGCTTTTTTCACTTCCTGATTTACATCGGATTTGTCCTGATTAATATCGAGATTCTCGAAATCATCCTAGATGGTATTTTAGGGACTCATCGCCTTTTCGCACCATTTTTTGGTTCACTTTATCCCGGATTGATGAACTTTTTCGAGATCCTGGCGGGTGGCGTTTTCGTGGCTTGTGTGTTCTTTTTTCTGCGTCGTGGGGTATTTCGCACTGGACGATTACAAGCCGCAAATCATAAAGAATTAACTGGTTTTCCCGTAAAGGATGCCTATCAAATTTTACTCATCGAAGTTATTTTAATGCTGGCCTTGTGGACGATGAATGGATCGGATGCCGTGTTGCAAACGCGTGGTGTGGAACATTATCAATCTGTGGGATCTTTTGTGATTTCTGGTCAGTTAGTTAGCATTTTTGCGCAGCTTTCGACTTCCGCTTTAATCTTGCTGGAGCGCGCCGCTTGGTGGTTTCACATTTGCGGAATTTTAGCATTTGCCTTATATGTTACTTATTCAAAGCACTTACATATCTTTTTTGCATTCCCTTCTGCCTATTTTTCGAGTCTAGAATCGTCTGCGAAGATGTCCGCGATGCCGTCGGTAACACATGAGGTCAAGTTGATGTTAGGTCAACCGGTGGAGGAGCAGCCAGCGACGAATGCAAAGTTTGGGGCCAAAGACGTGATGGATTTAAACTGGAAGAATGCCTTAGATGCGTATTCTTGTACGGAATGTGGCCGTTGCACGGAGCAATGCCCGGC
>CANFWR010000139.1 GCA_947450865.1 Cytophagaceae bacterium | reverse complement strand
ATGATGGCCTTTGCCATCGCGAATGACTTAGAACTAGATCCTTTGTGGGAATCAGTAGATCTGTTAGCCTGCAGTATCGCAGCGGACATTGTGCCGATGAATGGGGAGAACCGGGTGTTGGCCTTTTTTGGCCTCGCTAAATTAGGTTCAAATCCAAGCCCCGGACTCGCTTATCTACTGAAAAAGGCTAAGAAGAAAGCTCCTATTCAAATCTCTGATATTGTCTTCTCTATTTCACCCATTATCAATGCAGCTGGTCGAATGGACCATGCCCACGGAGCGGTGAAATTGATGTTAGCCGCAGATGATCAAGAGGCGGAGGCGCTAGCAGAGGCTGTGATTCAACAGAATCTGGATCGCCGTGTGGTGGAGAAGGAGATTGTGGCGCAGGCTTTGGCGATGTTTGAAGGGAATGATTTTCTGCTCTCAGCGCGCAGTACGGTGTTATTTAATCCGGCTTGGCATAAAGGAGTGGTGGGTATTGTGGCGAGCAAAATCCAAGACCAATATTTCAGACCCACGATTATTTTAACGGAATCACACGGTCAATTAGTGGGTTCTGCCCGTTCCGTTCGAGGTTTTGATGTACACCACGCTTTGGAGGAATGCGCGGATTTACTAGAGCAATTCGGAGGGCACACGCACGCGGCAGGTTTGCATTTGAAACCGGAGAATTTGCAGGCATTCATTGAAAAATTTGAGCGAATCGCGCAGGAAGGGTTAGCGAATATCTCGCTTAAGGCGGATTTGCCGGTCGATTTGCAGATTCCTTTAGAGGCTTTGAGTTTGTCCTTTTATGATAAGCTTTTGGTCCGTTTATCTCCTTATGGTCCGGGGAATATGTTGCCTAATTTCGTTTCAGGACCTGTTTTTGTAACGAAAAGTCCTTTTGTTATGAAGGAGGAGCATCTGAAAATTTACGTGGGTTCCACGCCTGATGAACGGGGATTAGAGGTGGTTGGATTTGGGATGAAGGCTGATTTCTATGACGGATTATGTGTCGCTTATGAACAGCGGTTACCTATCAAATTGGTTTACCATCTGGAAGTGAATGAATATTTAGGGAATCGAACTTTGCAATTACGCGCTTTAGATTTTGCGTCATTCAACTAAAAAGTATAATTTTAGCCATAACCAAAAAACTACATATGAAAAAAGTACTCGACTTATTGCCTTCAGTTCTCGTAGGAGCCTTGTTCTTGTTCGGAGGATTGAACTTCTTCTTTAATTTCGTTGCACAGCCACCAATGACTGGAGATCCAGGCGTATTTATGGGTGTATTGTTCTCTTCAGGAATTTTGAAGGTGATCAAAGTATTAGAAGTAATCGGAGGAGCCTTGATCATAATGCCAAGCAAGCGTGCTTTAGGACTAACGATTTTAGCCCCAATCACAGTGAATATCTTGTTATTCGAATTGTGTTTAGCGCATACCCCAAGTGTAGGTGTTGCTTTAACCGTATTATCTGCGGTTATCGCTTACCAAGAAAGAGATAAATTCAAGGCTTTATTGTAATAAATAAGCCTTGAAATCAGCGAAGTCCGTCCCCATGGGGATGGACTTTTTTGTTTTGTCTAAAAGCTCCGCTAAGCGCGCAGGCACCGGAACAGAAACGCCTAACGTTCCCTCCACCGTAGGTAAGAACTTGGCATAATGGGCCGTAGACAATAGAATTCCTGTTATTTCGCCCGGATATTCCGCGGCATATTGTTGCAAACCATCGTAGGCAACAGCCGTGTGTGGACACATCACATAGCCAGTGCGTGCAAACACGTCCGCCATGATTTCCTGAGTTTTCTGGTCGTTCGTATAATATCCTTTGATGATCTCGCGTACCTGAGACCATTCGTCACCTGCTAGTAAACGCATGCGAATGAAGTTTGACGGGCTACCCACATCCATCGCATTCGACAATGTTTCCACTGAGGCAACTGGATTGTATTCGCCGGTACGGAGGTAATCGGCTACCGGGTGGTTCTCATTACAAGAAGCAACGAATGCTTTTACCGGAAGACCCATTCTATAGGACATTAATCCGGCGCTTAGATTGCCAAAATTCCCAGAAGGCACACTAAATACCACCGGGGCATTCAACCCTTTCTTTTTCGCTTGCGCATAGGCCGCGAAGTAGTAGAAGGACTGGGGAATTAAGCGGGAAATATTGATGGAGTTAGCAGACGCTAAATCGAAAGCGGCGCGTAGTTCTTCGTCGAGGAAGGCTTGTTTGACCAGTCTTTGGCAATCGTCAAAAGTACCGTCTATTTCTAAGGCAGTCACATTTCCACCCAACGTCGTTAATTGCTTCTCCTGAATATCAGACACCTTTCCAGTCGGATATAAAATGGTGACTGAGATGCCGGGGGTATTATAAAACCCTTGCGCTACCGCACCGCCCGTGTCCCCAGAAGTGGCTACTAATATGCGGATTTCGCGCTTCGATTGCAACAAATAATGGGACATGATCGCCGCCATAAAGCGCGCACCAAAATCCTTAAACGCCATCGATGGCCCGTGGAATAATTCCAACACTTCCATCCCCGGCTCTAAGGAGACGATAGGCGCCTCAAAAGTCATCGATTGATCAATGATCTTCTTGATCTCCGCAGACGAAAGGCTATCTCCAAGTAAATTTTCGCACACCGCGATCGCAATTTCTGGCAAGCTGCGGTCCTGAATCGTTTCGAAAAACGAAGCCGGTAAAGGTTTGATTTCAGTAGGCATATACAAGCCATTGTCCGGGGGAAGACCACGGAAAATAGCCTCTTCTAGGCTTACATTAGGGCTTTTGTGTTCGGTGCTATATAATATCATACTAATCTTAGGGCATCCCCCTCCAGTTTAGGAAGTACGGAATACCGATCAAATTCAAGGCAAAACGCGATATCTTTTTCGATACCTAAACCTAACAAGCGGTTTACGTGTGAAGAGTTCTTCACGGCCGTTAACAAGTCATTTGACGCCAGGTTATATTGTTTCCAGGCCATCAAAGCGGCATCATCCGCCACTTCATATTCACCGGTTAGGGCATCAATTAAGGCTCCCGCAAACAAGGTGTCCTCTAAATTTGGTTTCCCTTTCCAACCAGCGCAAACGACTAAGGCGTTTCCGTTCCAGTCTTTCAAAGCGTCAGCCACTCGGGTAATATTCAAAAAAGCTCCCACATAAACAGCAGGTGCACTGCTCGACCGACGAATCGCTACTGTGCCGTTTGTGGTGGTGACGCAAATTTTGGCCCCTTTTACTTTCTCTACTTGATAGGAGAAAGGAGAATTATCGAAATCGAATCCCGCTGGGGTAATCCCGTTGCGTTCTGCCGCCGTCAAATAACCTTGAGCTCCATATTGCTGGCAAAGTTCGACCTCTTCTACGGGAACAATCTCCGATGCACCACTCGCAAAAGCAGTCACCATGCAGGAAGTAGCCCGGAAAATATCCACCACAACTACCGCTACGGCCGATAAATCATATAAATGGATCAAGTCCGGCGATAAACAGACGTCGATTTTCTTCATTTTATAAGAACGGTAATTTTACGATTTCGGCTTTCACCGCTTTGTCGCGAATCGAAATAAAGATTTCAGTTCCAACGTGCTTCGTGCTCACATAACCCATGCCGATTCCTTTTGAAAGCGATGGAGATTGTGTGCCTGAAGTTACTTCACCTATCGTCTCGCCTGCCGCGTTTAAAATCGGATAATGTTGGCGAGGGATACCGCGGTCGATCATTTCGAAGCCCACTAATTTTTTCGAAGGACCATTTGACTTGATGGCGGCGTGGTGGTCTTTCATGATGAAATCTTTGTTGAATGACGTGATCCATCCTAAGCCAGCCTCGATCGGCGACGTCGTGTCATCGATGTCGTGACCGTACAAGCAATAGCCTTTCTCCGTGCGAAGTGTGTCGCGCGCGCCTAGACCCACCGGTAGAATTCCGAATTCTGCACCCGCTTCGAAGATCGCGTTCCACATCGCTAACGCGTTTTCGTTTTTCACGTAAATCTCGAATCCACCCGCGCCGGTATAACCCGTGTTTGAAATGATGATGTCAGAGAAACCGGCCATTTCACCTATTTTGAAGCTATAATAAGGCATGTCCGCTAAGGTAACAGACGTTAATTTTTGTAGTGCCAAAATCGCCTTCGGCCCCTGCACCGCTAACAAACTATATTCGTCGCTGCGATTCACCATCTCCACCCCGAAGGTATTGTGGGATGAAATCCAGTTCCAGTCTTTCTCAATGTTCGATGCGTTCACGACCAAGATGTACTCGGTAGCATTCACACGGTAGACTAATAAGTCATCGACGATACCACCCTCGTTGTTTGGCAAACAACTGTACTGCACTTTCCCGTCCACTAATTTAGACGCGTCGTTCGAAGTCACGTATTGGATGAAGTCTAACACGCGGTCCCCTTTCAGTAAGAATTCGCCCATGTGACTCACGTCGAAAACCCCTACCGAATTACGCACGCATAGGTGCTCTTCGATTAGGTTGGTGTACAATACGGGCATGTTAAAGCCAGCAAAGGGCACCATTTTCGCGCCTAACGATACGTGAAGGTCATTCAAATGAACGTGTTGTAAGTTTGTTTCTTCCATGGATTATTCTCGGTATAGAACCTGTAAAAGTGTTTGGCCGACCGCTTTCAGGGTCGATTTGTCGATGTT
>CANFWR010000138.1 GCA_947450865.1 Cytophagaceae bacterium | reverse complement strand
GATGGATGACGTGCTTGCAAGCCCCCTCCATCAGAATCCTCTAATAAGGCACCCAAACCACGTCCTAAACCCGTTCTCTTCTTTGTGTTTTCTTGCTTTGCACTCATATTGCTGTACCTAGATGGTCACTAATAAACCATTCTTACGAATAATCTCTTTAGCTAAATTCAAATAACTTATCGCCCCTTTACTGTCCGCATCATGTAAAATAGCCGGAACACCAAAGCTAGGCGACTCAGACAAACGAATATTACGAGGAATAATCGTCTCAAAAACCATATTCTTAAAGTGAGAATTCACTTCGTTTACCACCTGATTCGATAAGCGTAAACGCAAATCGTACATCGTCAATAAAATTCCCTCGATCACTAAAGCAGTATTCAATCGCGACTGAATAATCTTAATGGTATTCAGTAATTTACCTAAACCCTCTAACGCATAATATTCACATTGCACGGGAATAATCACTGAATCTGCAGCGGTAAGGCTATTAATTGTAATTAAGCCTAAGGAAGGTGAGCAGTCCATGATAATGAAATCATATTGATCTTTTATCGCTTCTAGCGCTTCTTTCATCTTCCGTTCCCGGTTGTTCAGATTGATCATTTCAATCTCCGCACCTACTAAATCAATATGGGATGGAATGATATCTAAAAAAGGGACTTCGGTAGGTAGAATACTATCCTGAACGGTAGAAAGCCCCACCATACATTCGTATATGCTATTTTTCACTTCTTTCGGATTAAACCCTAACCCAGAAGTGGAATTAGCCTGAGGGTCTGCATCTATCAATAGGGTCTTGAATTCAAAAGCAGCTAAACTGGCAGCTAAATTAATGGCTGTTGTTGTTTTCCCTACTCCCCCTTTTTGATTTGCAATCGCGATTGTTTTGCCCATAGGATGTTTAACGAAATGAATTAACAATATTACAAAAAAGGTTTCACATCTATCTCGAATTTCTTGTATCTTGTCATCAAAAATTCAGCAAACCTATATGTCATCAAACAGTACATCACACCCTAAAGGACTTTATTTTCTTTATTCCACGGAAATGTGGGAGCGTTTCAATTTTTATGGAATGCGCGCCATCCTTTCCCTCTTTTTAGTAAGCGCCCTTTCTTTCAAACAAGACGAAGCCGCTATTTTATATGGAGGATTCTTAGGTCTGAGTTATTTAACCCCCATGCTAGGTGGATATATTTCGGATCGCTACATAGGCAATCGCAATAGTATTATCGGTGGTGGATTTGCAATGGCCATAGGTCAACTCCTATTATTTAGTTCTGCTAGCTCATTTACCTTGGATGTTCCCTTCGCCACCAATTTAATGTGGGGCGGATTGTTGTTTCTGATTTTAGGCAACGGTTTCTTCAAACCGAACATTTCATCCATGGTCGGTCAACTCTATGAAAAAGGCGATAGCCGCCTAGACGCAGCCTTCACCATCTTCTATATGGGTATCAATACGGGTGCTATGCTAGGAATGCTTATTTGTCCTTGGTTAGGGGACGTAAAAGTAGAGGGTGTTCGCGTGATTGAAGCCTTCAAATGGGGCTTTTTAGCAGCCGGTGGGGCGATGTTAGTGGGTACCATTTTATTCATCCTATTAAAAGGGGTGTTTTTAAAAGCTCCCGATGGGAGTGAAATTGGTTTAGCTCCTACCTTTAGTGGAAGCAAAACAGCGGATGCAGAAACTGAAAAAGCAGAGTTCTCGACTCAGTCCATTGTTATCTCCACCGCCTTATTTATCGGTTTGATTATCGGCTTCCATTATTTATTTATCACGGAGGTAGCCAATCCGATCAAAGACTGGATTTATCCAGTTATCTATTCTGCAGGAATTAGCTTGGCATTCTTGATATTGAGAGACAAGACGTTGACTAAAATTGAACGAGATCGAATTTGGGTGATGTACTTCGTCGCTTTCTTTGTGATTTTCTTTTGGGCGGCCTATGAGCAAGCTGGATCATCGTTAACGTTTATTGCAGATCAGCAAACGGATTTGAATTTCTTCGGTATTATGTTGCCGCCTAGCTCTGTTCAGAACGCGAATTCGTTCTTCATCATCATCTTGGCCTTCCCTTTCTCTTGGCTTTGGATGCGCCTAGCGAAAAAGGGGATTGAACCTAATTCACCTGGGAAGCAAGCAATTGGACTAATGTTATTAGCGATTGGATACTTAATCATCGCACTTAAAGTGAAGAACTTAGGTTCAGATAAACTAGGAGTGATTTGGTTATTCATTATGTATTTATTTCATACGATGGGCGAATTGAGTCTTTCACCCATCGGATTATCGTTAGTATCTAAGTTAGCACCTAAGCGATTCTCTTCGCTATTAATGGGGGTTTGGTTCTTAGCAAATGCCGCTGGATATGCTTTATCGGGTACTTTAGGAGCCTTATTACCTCCTGCGACCGCGGTGGTAGGCCAAACGGTCTTCCCTAGTTTCCTAGGGTTTGAGATCAAAAACCTCTATGATTTTTTCATTGTATTTGTAATAATGGCCGGAATTGCCTCCGTAATTTTGTTTGGCCTTGCCAATGGTCCACTTAAACGTATGATGCACGGCATCCGATAATATGAATTCACACGATCATCATTTACACGAACAGCATTTAAAAAGTTCCGATTTCATCACAGATGTCGTGATTGGAATGTCGGATGGCCTAACGGTACCTTTTGCCTTAGCCGCTGGACTTTCCGGAGCCGTGGCTTCCGCTAGCATTGTTACAACGGCGGGTATAGCTGAAATTGTAGCCGGTTCCATTGCTATGGGATTAGGAGGATTTTTAGCTGGCCAAACTGAACAAGAACACTACGAGTCAGAATTGAAACGCGAATACGAGGAAGTAGAACGCGTGCCTGAGAGAGAAAAACAAGAAATCAGGGATGTGTTTGAAGATTATGGTTTAAGCCCTGAGGCGCAAGAGATTGTCGTAGAATGCATTTCTAAAGATAAAGACAAGTGGGTAGATTTTATGATGCGATTTGAATTAGGTCTAGAACGCCCAGATCCCAATCGTGCCAGAAATTCGGCCTTAACGATCGGTATTTCGTATATCGTAGGTGGTTTCATTCCACTTCTACCCTATTTCTATGTGGAAAAGCCACAGGACGGATTACTTTATTCAGCTGAAGTAACTATTTTAGCCTTATTGGTATTTGGCTACTTTAAGAGCAAAGTTACCGGCCAAAATCCCGTCATCGGATCATTAAAAGTAACCTCTATAGGTGCGGCAGCCGCAGCTGCCGCCTATTTCGTCGCTACCTTATTTCAATAGGCAGACACGGTATCATCACCACGGGAATCTGCACCACCCTGCAGGTTCCCATTAGGTAACACTAAAATTCCCTCTACTAAACCAATTGCCGAAACAGGCGCAAAGGTGTAGCCTTTTGTTTGAAGTCGAATTTGTTGTTCCTCTGAAAAACGCTTAGGTTCTGCCGTAATTTTCTCTGGCATCCATTGGTGATGGAAACGAGGATATTCTACCGCTTGCTGCATATTCATTCCCATTTCCAAGGTATTCAAGACCACTTGGAAAACACTCGTTATAATAGTTGCACCTCCAGGAGTACCCACCACCATCTTTAATTGACCATTTTCCTCCACAATCGTAGGAGTCATACTAGAAAGCATGCGCTTATTGGGTTGAATCTCATTGGCCTTTGATCCGATTAAACCATAGAGATTAGGCGAGCCTGCTTTGGCAGAAAAATCGTCCATCTCATCATTTAACAAAAAGCCTGAACCACCTACAAAAACCTTAGATCCATAGGAATTATTCAAGGTAGTGGTAATTGAAACAGCATTACCTTCCCCATCAACAATACTATAATGCGTAGTCTCTGGACTCTCATAACCTGGAAATGCTCCGGCTAAAATATCAGCGCTTTTCGTTGCTTGGGTGAAATTCATCGATGACATACGTGATTTTACATAAGATGGGTCGGTTAATTCGTTGACTGGAACTTTGACAAAATCCGGATCTCCTAACCATTTAGAGCGATCTGCATACACGCGTCTCTCTGCTTCTACCATCACCTGAATAGTGGAATCCGAGGTAGGACCCCATTTTTGTAGCGAATAAGGAGCCACCATTTGCAATAATTGCGCTAAGGCTACCCCACCACTACTTGGAGGCGGCATACCAATAATCTGGTAGTTTTTGTATTGACTCTTGATAGGTGTACGCCAAACTGCTTGATAATTACGTAAATCCTTCTTCGAAATGATTCCATTTTGTGCTTTCATCTCATTCACGATGTTACGCGCGGTTTGGCCTTTGTAGAAGCCTTTGGCCTTCTTCTTTAAAATCAACTCTACCGTATTTGCTAAATCTTCTTGCACTAACAAATCGCCTGCCTTCCATTCTTTTCCTTCTGCGGATAAAAGGTAATTCTTGCCTGGATTCTCTTTCAAAAATTCCGTTCTCTGGCGATTCAAGCCTCTTGCTTCCTTCTCAGTTAAAACTAAACCCTTTCTCGCTAAATCCACAGCAGGCTGCAATAGGTCAGCCCAAGATAATTTTCCTAATTTTTCGTGCATCTCTTGCATCCCTGCTACGGTTCCTGGGACACCGACAGAGAAGATACCTGTCATACTTTTACCCGGAATAATTTTACCCTCTGCATCTAAGTACATATCTCGACTTGCAGCAGATGGCGCTTTCTCTCGATAGTCTAAGGCTTTCACATTTCCAGATTTATCTCTGTAAACTAAAAATCCTCCTCCGCCAATATTTCCTGCCGATGGATG
>CANFWR010000137.1 GCA_947450865.1 Cytophagaceae bacterium | reverse complement strand
TGGCGCCTTTTGTTGTGTTTGCTTGTAAGATAGCTTTTATTTGCTCTTTGATCCCTTTTTGACCGCTTTGCGTTTGCAAGAAGTCGATCAATTTATCGATTTGTGTTTCGGTTTCGGTGATTTTTGTTTCTTGGTTCTGCACTCGAATGCGAAGTCCCATCACATCTAATTCCAAAGCTTCCCCTAATTTAATTTGATTCTCAACAATGGCTTTGTGCGAATTGATTCGGCCTAATTCAGCCTTTTGAATGGTGACAACGTTTTGTAAGAAGAGAATTTGGTGATACACCGTTGCTATTTGGAAGGCTAATCCAAAAGCCGTTTGATCAATCTGCGTTTGAGAAAGACGCGTTTCTAAAAGAATTTTATCAATGGTCGATTTGTTCTTTCCCCAATCATATAGCGTTTGGCTCGCCACAAAATTTGTATTGTAATTCATATTAGGCTGAAATTGCAATACGGATGGAACGCCGCCCGTAGCAAAGGTAACCTTCGAAACAGGATCAATGCGCGTTATGCCAGCTTCATAGGCAACGATGGGTTTTGCATAGGAACCTTGAATCTGTGTCTTAATTTCTCCCGCTTGTAATTGTGTTTTCTGTGCCTTTAGAATAGGTGAGTAGGTCAATACCTGCTGAACAAGCGTATTCAACTCTTTATTCGTCTGAGCTTGAGCTGACAAGGCTAAAAGTGTAAATAGGGCAATTTTTCTCATATCATTAATGGGCCTCTTCACTGGCCTTTAAAATTTTCTCGATGTCTTTTTTATCCTTCTTGGGCGTTTTGATTAAGAAAACGAAAGGAAATATTAGGATGAAAATGATGGAAACTAAGCGGAATGTATCCAAATAAGCTAAGTAATAGGCCTGCTTCGTAACTACCATGTCAATCTGCTTGTAGGCCATTTCGCCAGCACGTGCAATCTCGCCTGTTTTCTGGGCCATCGATTGCGCAATTCCTTGGAATCGTTGTTGGAATAAGGGATTCTCTGCCGTCACATTCGCAAGTAAATCAGAACGGTGTTGTGCTGCTCGGGTAGTTGCATAATTATTAGCCACAGCGATACCAAAAGCACCACCTAGTTGGCGAATCATATTCGTCAAGGAGATACCTGAAGCGTATTCTTGAGGTTTTAATCCAGCTACCGCCTGATTAATTAAGGGCATCTGGAGACATGAAACCCCGATTACTCGAAGCATTTGCATTGGGAAGAAATCCCAGCGTCCCATATCACTCGTTGATTCCCCACCAATAAACCCGAATACAATGTAGATCAAAATTCCAAATACCATAAAGGGAAGTGGCTTTGCTCCTTTGGAAAGTGCACGACCAATAACAGGGAACAAAAAGACACCTAAAAAGGTGGGAACCATTAAAGATAATCCCGTTTCCGTAGGTGTCAAGCCATTTATTCGCTGTACCATGATAGGATACACGAAGACAGAGGTAAACAAACCGAATCCACCCACTAATGTGAAGATGGAGCTCATGGTGAATGTTTGGTTTTGGAAAATGCGCAGATTTACTACGGGTTGTTTCGTATTCAGTTCCCTGTAAATAAACCCGGCTAAACCACCCACAAAAAGAATTGCACAAATATTAATCAAGCGTGAATCAAACCAATCCTCTGATTCCCCTTTTTCTAACATGAATTGCAATCCTCCCACAGTTATCATTAACAAAATAATACCCGGGTAATCAATAGTCATATTGGCTCGATTCGCCCCTTCGCCTTCCTTTCGGTCGATGTAAACTAGGGTTAAAATGACGGCAATCACACAAATGGGAATGTTGACTAAGAAGATATCTGACCAGTGAAAATTATCCACTAAATATCCTCCTAGAACGGGTCCTAAAGAAGGTCCTAAAATGATACCCATCCCAAAAAATCCAGAGGCCATGGGGCGATCTTCTGGTTCAAAGGCATCAAATAAAATGGCTTGCGATGTGGATAGGAGGGCTCCACCACCGATACCTTGGATAAATCGCCAAAAGACTAATTCCCACAAGGTTTCACTCATCCCACAGAAATAAGAGGCGATTCCAAACAGAATCATCGATCCGAGGTAGTAATTCTTTCGGCCAAAATACTCGCCTAAAAATCCTGTCATCGGGATAATCACCACGTTTGCTATGGCATAGCTAGTAATGACCCACGCGATATCCTCAATCGTAGCACCCAAAGCACCAGAAATCTGGTTCAGGGCCACATTGACAATGGTCGTGTCTAATAACTCCATCACGGCAGCCGTGATAGTCGTTATAACAATAATAAATTTGGCAAATCCTTGCGGGCGCTCCATGAAATTAGTTCAATGGGATAGATACTTCTAAAGACATACCTGCGCGAAGCATGGATTTGTATTTAGCTAGCTCCGAAATTTCAATTTTAACGGGAATACGTTGGGTTACTTTTACGAAGTTACCTGATGAATTATCCGGAGGTAAAAGGGATGTTTTAGCCCCAGTTGATTCAGAAATAGAAACGATTTTACCTTTGATTTTCTCTTTAGGGAAAGCGTCAATAGTTAATTCAGCCTCCATTCCAGCGTGTAAATGCTGAACCTGCGTTTCTTTAAAGTTCGCCACAACCCAGAAGGTATTATTATCCACTATCGTCATTAGTGGTTGTGAAACTTGAATAAATTGACCTGGTTCAATAGATTTTTTTCCAATTCTACCTGATACAGGTGCTGAAATCGTATAGTAGTTTAATTTCAGTTTTTGTTGAGCAATCTTTACCTCTTTGTTTTTTACTAAGTTCTCTGCACGCTTAACCGCTGATTCTTGGATAGCTAATTTTGACTTAGTGCTGTTCAACTCATCAATCGATCCAAAATACTTGATATTAGCTAATTCTAGTTGATCTTTCGAATCGACCCATTGTTGGTGCGTAATCGCCTTCGCTTTTTCTAATTCACTATTGCGATTCAAATCTCTTTCCGCTTTGTTTTTCAGATATTCAGCCGTTTTTACTTGCGCTTGTTGTGCTTGAATGGCTTTTTGAAGGCTAGTCAAATTGGCTTTAGCAGCAGTCACATCGATATTTGCTTGATCTAAATCTACTTCCATTTCTGATAAGGCTAGTTTTGCCTCTTCATTATCGATTTCGACTAAAACGGTACCCGCTTTCACCATTTCATAATCATGAACGCTTACCGATTTCACAAAACCAGCTACTCGGGGTAATACAGGGACAAAATAGGTTTCTATTTGTGCATTGTCCGTGTCTTCATGCGTGGTGGCGTAACGGTATTTACTTATTCCATAATAGCCTCCTAAAAGGACTACAATGGCTAGAATGATTTTAGGTAAATTCTTTTTGGGTTTTTGCGTATCTGTCATAAGAATGGATTTGATCACAAAGCTAGCCTATTTTTCAATAAAGTCAATTTGGTTGACTAAATTTCTTGTGTTAAGTTTGTGTTATGAATGAACACCGCGAGGAATCAGAATTATTTTTGAGTCGACTATTTGCGAAGTCCTATCGTGTGATTAAGTCATTGAATTCCCTTTATTTGGCCGAAATGGGGTATCATGACTTTAAAATTGGTCATATCATGGTGATGATGAATTTGAAAGAGGAGGGGATAACGGCTGCGGAGATCTCTAAGAAAGTGTATGTTTCTAAACAAGCGATTAGCAAATTAGTGCATGAATTAGCGGAGAAAGGCTTTTTGATGAACCTGAAACACCCAGAGGATTTACGTGCGACTTTAATTCAAACGACTGTAGCTGGCGAGCAATTTTTAGCGGCATTAAACGATTGCCGCATGAAGGTAGATAAAGAATTGTCTCAGGTGATAGGGACGGATAAATTAGACCAAATAAGGTCGGGAATGGAATCAATGTTACTCCATTATGAAGCTAAAGCGTATTTAGATTCTGAAAGTGAATCTTTTGCTAATTCTAAACTCTAGAAAAAGCGTTCGTGAAAGTTGACTAAGAAGATTTCATGACTTGCCCGCGTAATCGCGGTATACAACCAACGCAAGTATTCTGCATCTATTTGATCTTCCTTCAGATACCCTTGGTCTACAAATACGGCTGACCATTGTCCACCCTGTGATTTGTGAACGGTTAAGGCATAAGCAAATTTAACCTGCAGAGCATTTAAATAGGGATCTTTTCGAATGGCCTCAGTGCGTTCTTTTTTCTTAGGAATATGGGCATAATCCTCGCAAACTGAATCGTATAGCTTTTTGTTTGCCTCTTTTCCTAAGGCAGATTCAGCTGAATGCAAGGTTTCTAACAGAATTTTAGCCTCTATGGGCGGATGGTCTTCATAATCACAAAGTCGCAAGGAAACATCTAAGAAGCGTTGCCCATGCATCTCCTCCTCCCGTTTGATTTTCATAATCTCTACAAAATCCCCATTCGCTAAAAATCCCGCAGGTGAATCTTCGTCCAACCAATGGTAATTATTGCGAACGATCATGAGCAAATCACCACTTGATATCTCATCTTCTTGGTACAGAATCGTTCTTCGGACAAATTCATTCAGCTGAACGGCACTCTTGTTTGACCGGGTTAGTAAAATCGTTTCTTCCTTGCCAAACTTCTTGTAAGCATAATGCATTCCATCCTCCATCTTCTCTCCGGTCATCCGGAAGATATCTTTGAAGGATTTGGTATTAAATTGAATGGCTGTCGAATTCGCTAAAAGCAATTGCCTTAAAGCGGTCGCATTGTATAAAATACCGGAGTCCAGATCTTGACGCATGACATCAATTAACTCATGATCAAGCACCTCCATATGGAATTCAGAGGAAATGTAATCTCTAGAAAGAGCAGGAGAGAGACTTTTACCCACAGGAGGCAATTGCGCTGTA
>CANFWR010000136.1 GCA_947450865.1 Cytophagaceae bacterium | reverse complement strand
GTTATCGCACTGATTTCTATTATACGTTGAATGGAGTGCGAACTTTGTTAGAGTCGCCTACACCGGCTTCTAATGTGCGTTTAAGTACGCAGGTGGCGATTGCCTCTGTTAAATTAGCTTGGTCGGCCACGGTCCCTTGGTCAAATGAGAATAAGGTGCACCGTGTTTACCGCGAGACGCCTCGTGGATCAGGTATTTTTAACCGTATTGCTGATGTGCCAGTGACGACGGCTGCCACCTTTAAATATGTGGATTTTGGGGTAGATACCTATGCCGCTGATGGGACGTTTTCTGTTGCGATGAAGACGGATTCATCGTATTGTTATTATGTGGAGACCTTAGGTTCTTATGGGCCAGGATTGCCAGCGATGGAATTGATTAATAAGTCGCAAATCATTTGTGGCATTCCGCAGACAGACATTTTCCCTTGTCCTCCAGCGTTGCAGTTGTACACGGTGGATTGCGCGTCCTTAGATGCGAAAGCGGATTGTTCGTTCAGTAGCTTTACGAATCAACTTACGTGGACGCCTACGGTCTCCGGTATTTGCGATCCGGATATTGTGAGTTATAAGATTTATTATGCCAAAGACCCTGCGTCTGCCTATACCTTATTAGCCACTTCTTCTACGTTGAACTTCTCGCATATTCTCCAAAACTCCTACCGTGGTTGTTATTACGTGACCGCTGTGAGTGCCTTAGGTAAAGAAAGTACGCCTAGTAACAAGATTTGCGTAGAGAACTGTGCTTCGTTTGACTTGCCTAACTTATTTAGTCCAAACGGTGACGGCCTGAATGATTCCTTTAAACCGATGCGCTGTCCACGCTTTGTCAGTTTAGTGACCTGTAAAATCGTGGATCGCAATGGTCAGTTGATTTACCAATACGCTGGCCCTTTGGCTGGGTTTGGTTGGAACGGTACGGATGCAAACGGCGTTCAAATGTCGGCCTCCTCTTATTTCTACACCTGCGATGTGGTCTTCGATCTGTTTGATAAATCGGTACAAAACAAGAGTCTTAAAGGCTGGGTAGAACTAGTTCGCTAACATGGACGGAATTGTTTTAATCGACGGCGCTTGTCGCTTTTGTCGCTTCTCCTCTAAGCTATTGAAACGGATGGTAAAAGGCCATTTGCCCATCATTCCCGAAACATCATTTGCGGAATTTACGCTTCCTGACATTGATAGCATCAAATGGGTGGTAGGGAAGGAGGTCTATGTGAAGTCGGATGCCATTGCGCGCATTTTAGTCCATGCTCATTGGTATTTTCAACCCCTGCGTATCGTGTTTTTATTACCTACCCGTCTGCTGGATATTGGCTATGATTGGGTGGCGAAGAATCGATTATTTTGGGGTAAATCGGTGGACGATTGTGCCATTTAGGGCTTTTGGCCTATCTTTGTAAAAATTAAAATATCAAAAACTCTTTATGAAAGCATATATTTTCCCAGGTCAAGGTTCTCAGTTTCCAGGAATGGCAAAGGATCTTTACACGAATTTTCCAGTAGCGAAACAAATCATCGATGAGGCGGATGCCATCTTAGGCTTTTCTTTATCGTCTGTGATGTTCGAGGGGACGGATGAGGAATTAAAGCAAACGAAAGTAACACAGCCTGCGATCTATTTGCATTCTATTTTGATCCCCAAATTAGGAAAAGACTTCGCTCCCTCGATGGTAGCAGGTCACTCCTTAGGAGAATTCTCCGCGCTTGTTTCGGCAGGTGGCTTAAGTTGGCAAGATGGATTACGATTAGTATACCAAAGAGCGCTAGCCATGCAAAAGGCTTGCGAAATCGAGCCAAGCACGATGGCTGCCGTTTTAGGCTTGCCTGATGCAACAATTGAAGAAATTTGCCAGGCTTACGGTTCATCCGTAGTAGCAGCAAACTTCAACTGCCCGGGCCAAGTCGTGATCTCCGGATCAGTAGAAGGAATCGAAGCGGTAGGAGTTCAATTGAAAGAAGCAGGAGCGAAGCGCGTATTGCCTTTGCCAGTAGGTGGAGCCTTCCACTCTCCATTCATGGAACCAGCGCGTGTGGAATTAGCCGCTGCTATCGAAGCAACGGAAATCGTTCGCCCAATTTGCCCTATATTCCAAAACGTAAATGCTAAACCCTCTCAAGACCCAACTGAAATCAAAGCGAACCTAATCTCTCAATTAACTGGCGCCGTTCGTTGGACACAGTCGGTAGAAGCGATGGTAGCCGCGGGAGCGACAGAATTTATCGAATGTGGACCGGGCAAAGTATTGCAAGGCCTTGTGCGTAAGATTCACGCGGAGGCGGTTGTTTCTTCCTTTGAATTTGAATAAAGGGAGTTGGTATAAGAATAATTGAATTTGATGCGCTGATTGTGAGCGCTTAAGCGGAAAACGACGGAAATAATTCAATTATTTTTTCGGTAACGTTTGATAATTTGGGCTCAAGCCCTTACTTTTGCATCAGATTTTGGAATTGACCTATGGTGTAATGGTAACACACCAGTTTTTGGTTCTGGTTTTCTAGGTTCGAGTCCTGGTAGGTCAACAGAATTTTAAGAAGCGCATCGAAAGATGCGCTTCTTTTGTTTTATCCCTAGATCATCTTCTTCATCTTCTCCAGTCCCGTCTTCGCCACCTTCAGCGGATCTTGGGCCCATAGTTCCTTGTTGAATAATTCTAATGAGAGAATAACCGGTTTTTCTGACGGCTTTAAGCGCTTGATGATTTCCTTGATGGGTGCTTCCCCATCACCTGCATAGATGCGGTCGCCGTCTGTGATGGAAGTGGGTTTGATGGAAGTGACGTAGTCATTAACGTGAAAGACTTCGATCGAGTTTTCTCCAACTAGGTGAAGGCAGTCGATGGAGGATTCCCCTTTATAAATGTGGAATACGTCTAATAAAAGTTTGGCGTTAGGTTGGCCCGCTTCGGCAGCGACGAATAGGACGTCAGCGACGCGGTTCAGATTTTTCGAGTGTCCCCACATTTCCAATTGTGGAGTGACACCAGTGCTGACCCCTAAGTCGAGGATGGTTCGGTAGCGTTCGGCGGCGCGGCGAAGGTCGAGTCCGGCTTCTTTGGTGGCGCCCATGGGAGGAGCGGCGGTGCGGAAACAGCCTAATAGCGCGAGCATATCCATCTCGCGTTTCATTTGTTCCAAACCTTGTTTGCGAGTCGCCTCATCATCTACAATCCACTGAGCAAAGCCGATGGCGTTTTGGATCTTAATTCCCAGATCATCGATGCGCTTCTTCGCTTCTAAAAGGGTTCCGCCTGATTTCAAATAGGCCTCTAGTGTAGGTACCCAAATCTCACAATGCTGAAAGCCGGCCGCGGAGGCGACTTCGAGTTCTTTGATGAGTCCTAACTTTTGGCCCATAATCGTACTCATATTCAGCGAGAACTCAAATTTATGAGCCTTTGCACTAGGTGCGGCGGAGGCAGCGGAAGGTAAAAATGCCGCTCCAGCAGCAGTTCCGGACGCAATCAATAAATCGCGGCGACTAATTTTTGTCATAGGTCTTAGAGGATAAAATCGTTTTCAAGGTGGCAAGATCGCCTGATTTTTTCAATTGTTTGTAGGCCTCTCCCCAGGTCCAAAGGATAACCGGGATTTCTTGGTCTTCTACATCAAGCACAGCGCTTAGATTCGTTCCTTTTTTTGTTTTCATCACAATAACTCCATTTGCACCCCTAACTCCATAAATCGCTGTTTGTGAGGGATCTTTCAATACGGTGACACTTTCAATGTCATTCGGGTTAATTGCATTGATATTTCCAGTAAAGGGGACGTCATCGATGACGTACAGCGGGCTATTGGCATTAATGGAACCTATACCGTGGATTCTAACCATCGTTCCCCCACCAGGAGAATTATCGTTTCCCACAGTTACACCTGCAACTTGCCCTTGAAGTTTTTGGTTTACGGATGCGACATTTACTTGGCTAAGACGCTCTGAACTGATTGTGTTTTTGTCTGAGTTCTTAGGCAGTTTAGTGAAGTTAATGGGATGAATTTGCAAACTAATCCCAGCGACACCCTTAAAATCTTTTCCGGTGATGAGCTGAATACGATCGATTGAATTCAGTGGAACGATAGATGTTTCCTTGAATTCCGCTTGATTGGTTGTAGCAGGCTCATAGAGTTGAATGAAAAGCGTATCATTACGGAGAGTAAACTGTTGTTTGGGATTCTCGAAATGCTTTTTTAGGAGGTCAAAAAAGGTATTTTTTTGGCCAAATAAAACACATGGGAAAAACAGTAGTATAACGAGCTTTTTCATAGGTTTATTTCGCCTAGCTTCTCATAGGAGAGAATCATCGAGCGAACATTATGGTAATTAATCTTCCAGTTGTGGGCCATATGCCGCCAAATCGGTTCCCCTTCGCGGGTCATCAGCGGCCACCATTCACCGGTATTTCGGTTAATCATTTTATCGAAAACGAAGCGATGCACTTGTTCGTAAGCCTTTAGGAATTGCGGATCTTTCGTTAAAAGATAGGCGTCCAGCATTCCGATGAGCATTTCAGCCTGTTGCCAAAATTCCTTCTCTAAATCCGTAGGCCCACCACTGTGCGAACCTTCCACAAAGACTCCGCCATGTTTCCAGTCGATGCCATTTTCCATCGAATGGTAGAAAGCCTTTTTGATGTTGTCCAAATAGGGTGCGACATCGATCTTACCCACCTTCAATGCGTGCAATAAAAGCCAGCCAAATTCCGAGTTGTGGCCGTAGGAGGTATTGTCGACAGCTGAGGCTTTTTGGCCTCCATTCTGAAAACGATCCCAGCCCCAAACGATATCGAATTTAATCTGTGGCGCCACGCTCCAGTCCGCCCAAAACTGTGGTATTCCCGTTCCCGTCTTCGGGTCCATTATTTTATGAATTAAAATATCGATAGACTCCTGCAGTTTTCTCCGGTGAATCTCTTTTCCACTCGCCTC
>CANFWR010000135.1 GCA_947450865.1 Cytophagaceae bacterium | reverse complement strand
TGCGACTTATTAATCAATTCCATCGCTGGCAATCCTGGCCCATAAGAACCTAAGGTCTCCACATAATAACAATACGATGAATCCGTCTTCATCGCAACAGAAAACGTCCCATCAGCGGCATAGGTATCTGCCCCAAAATCCACATATTTAAAGGTGGCAGCCGTCGTCACTGGCACATCAGCAATTCTATTAAAAATCCCCGAACCACGTGGCGTCTCGCGGTAAACGCGGTGCACCTTGTTCTCATTCGACCAAGGGACAGTAGCTGCCCAAGCTAATTTCACAGAGGCAATCGCCACCTGCGTACTTAAACGCACATTAGAAGCCGGTGTAGGCGACTCTAACAAAGTTCGCACTCCATTCAACGTATAATAGAAATCAGTGCGATAACGGTAAGTTAATGCAGTGGTATTCAAACCGGTGTCCGTGTATGACGTATCATTTTTTGCCACTCTAATTGACGCAGAAATAGGTGAACCAATGGCTCCATAGGCTCCAGTCCCAATAGCCCGCATTAATTGATACGTATAAGGCCCAGGGTATTGCAACGTATCTAATTTCACCGGACGCGTCCAACGTACTAAGTTCTCCCCTGCTGTCGTGCTCGTTTTTAGAACCGAAACATTCGTCATAATGGGCGAAGCACTCGCAATCAAATAACAAGCCGAATTTGACATAGGGCTAAAATCATCCACACCTTTCGTATTCGTAAAAGCAACCACTAGCACATAGGAGTAATTTGTGTTCTTTACGATGGCATTATCCGTATAAGTGGTAGCCGTAATAGGTAATCGGGCTAATTCCGTATAACCAGTTGCTGACATTCCCGTAGCACAATTCGCATTCACGATGGCATCACAAGCGCCTTGCTTTCGGTACAAAATCAGTTTTGCATTAGGCAAAGTACACGAATAAGTAGACCATTTCAGCGCGATAGAAGTACCAATCCCTGCTGTAGCGGTCAAATTTTTCACTGCAGGTGCTACTACGCGAATGTTCCAAATTTTACTATCCACTAAATTACTTGCCCCGGCACTCGTCACAGGAGGAAAATCCTCTGCTTTAAAGAAGACGTCATATCCTTCTTTCCGAATGTGGACACAATCTGTTTGCCAATTGAATGTACCTACAGCCGTAAGAGACGTTTGGCGGGCAGCGGCTGTAAAGGTCGCATTAGGAGGTTTCACCGCATAAGATGTATCTATCGCATACACATTTCCACTACTCGTAATGGATATCGGATCCACCCGTCCCGTTTTGGAGACCTGATCAATGGCCGTAATGGTTTGGTTAATGCGTGTTCCAGCCTGAACGCAGACATCAGCAGGCACCGTTAAGAGAGGCCCTTTGTTATCTAAATCCTTTACTTCGATCTGCATATCTCGGACTGTCTCGGAAATTTTCACACCGTTTCTCCATTCTTCAATAATGAATGCACAGTTATACAAACCCACTTCTTGGGGTGATTTCCAAACTAAATCCCCTGTTTTGGCATTAATCGTAAATGAAGATGGCGTTACAGAAACCTCATTAGGTTGTTTGAAATTAGGGGCTAACAAACCACGACTAGCTGGATCGCAGGTTAGTTCCGCTCCAGTTCTGGATACAGATAAGCGGTAGGCCAAAGAATCTCCTTCCGCATCCACCGCATTCGAATTATGTATAAAGGGCTGTCCCACCACAGCGGTTAAATCCACCGCAGGATTTAATAAAATAGGTGTTGAATTCAATCCTAACCCTGAATTAATCGAGAAGATTGTTTCTACATAAAAGGGCACATCCACCGAACGCGTAATATTCAATACCCCATCATTACGATTAGGCACGGCTACAGATACTTTATAAAACAAGGACGCGGCTGGATACGTATACTGAATTTTATAGACGTTTTTCATGGTCCCATTCCCCAGATTAATGGGATAACCTGCTGAACGCCTGGCAGACTGAATGGTCGAACCATCCCCAAAACAGAAATTTACCGTATTCTGCTCCACATTCGCCCGGTTATTCTCTGTAAAAGTGGTCAATGTAAATTCAAACGTTAATGTTTTATCTGAAATACGTTTTACCGTAATCTCCCCTCCCTTTAAATGGGTCGCCCGGGCTGCAAAACTAAGCGCGCACAGAAACAAGAAATAAAGGCTAATTCTTCTAAAGAGCATAAAACATTTTTGATTAGCTGTAAGTTAAGAAGGCAATTCCTTTTTTCAAAAAAAATGGATTTTTTACGCTTTAAATTTGATAGAGCGGCAATTCGATTGTAGTTTTGGAAGCTAAAAAAAATCGACCTTGTTCGTTTTTTTTATTTCCTCTTAACAAATACATTTATTTATGGCTTGGTTAGCAAAATCACTTAATTCATCTCTCGGGAAAAAGCTCCTGATGGCCATTACAGGCCTCTTTTTAATTAGCTTCCTGTTAGTTCACTGCAGTCTAAACGCATTAATCTTCTTAAATGATGGTGGTGTTGCATTTAATGAAGGCGCAGAGTTCATGGGAACGAACCCGATCATCCGCACCATGGAGATTGTCTTGTTCGCCGGTTTATTATTACACATTTTTGACGGTCTTCGTCTTTGGTTCGAAAACAAATCAAAACGCCCAGTGGCTTATGCGGTTGTAGATGGCGCAGCGAATAGCAAGTGGTATTCTCGTTCGATGGGCCTTTTAGGAACATTATTATTATTGTTCTTAATCCTTCACTTAAAACATTTTTGGTATTTCTCTCGCTTAACTGAGGGCTTAGAAGACCATACGTTATACGCAGAGATGCAAGCGGTGTTTATGAATCCAGTTGTTGTAATCGTGTATGTTTTAGGTTGTATTTCTTTAGGCTACCACTTATTACACGGTTTCTCTAGTGCATTTCAGTCCATCGGTTGGAATCACCCTAAGTATACTCCGACGATTAAAACGATCGGTGCTTTCTTCTCAATCGTTATTCCAGCTGTTTTTGCTGCGATGCCGATTGCCTTTTATTTCCATTTGATTCATTAATATTTCAGCGATACGATTGATATGACAAAATTAGATGCAAAAATCCCTGGAGGTAATTTAGCCGACAAGTGGACAACATTCAAATCCAGTGTTTCGTTGGTAAATCCATCCAACAAACGTAGCTTAGAAATCATCGTGGTAGGTTCAGGCCTTGCAGGTGCTTCTGCAGCTGCGTCACTTGCTGAATTAGGCTATAAAGTAAAAGTATTTTGTTTCCAAGATTCTCCTCGTCGTGCGCACTCCATCGCAGCACAAGGGGGTATCAACGCAGCGAAAAACTACCAAAACGACGGTGACTCGGTTTACCGTTTATTCTACGATACCATTAAAGGTGGTGACTACCGTGCGCGTGAAGCGAACGTTCACCGTCTAGCAGAAGTGTCTGGAAGCATTATTGACCAATGCGTGGCGCAAGGGGTTCCTTTCGCTCGTGAATACGGCGGATTACTTTCTAACCGTTCATTCGGTGGAACGCAAGTACAACGTACATTCTACGCCGCAGGTCAAACAGGTCAGCAATTATTATTAGGTGCTTATTCTGCTTTGCAACGCCAAGTGGGAATGGGTAACGTAAAAATGTATACACGTCACGAAATGCTAGATGTCGTAACAATCGACGGAAAAGCACGTGGTATTATTGCTCGTGATTCAGTGACAGGAGCTTTAGAACGTCACTTCGGACACGCGGTTTTATTGTGTACAGGTGGTTACGGAAACGTATTCTACTTGTCTACGAACGCGATGGGATCGAATGTAACAGCGGCTTGGAAAGCGCACAAAAAAGGTGCCTTCTTCGCTAACCCATGTTACACACAGATTCACCCAACGTGTATCCCGGTTTCTGGTGATCACCAGTCGAAATTAACCTTGATGTCTGAGTCCCTTCGTAATGACGGTCGTATTTGGGTTCCTAAGAAGGAAAACGATACCCGTAAGGCGAACGAGATTCCAGAAGACGAAAGAGATTACTACTTAGAGCGTCGTTACCCTGCGTTCGGTAACTTAGTTCCGCGTGACATCGCGTCACGTGCGGCGAAAGAGCGTTGTGATGCAGGTTTTGGAGTAGGAGCGTCTAAAATGGCAGTTTACTTAGACTATGCAGCGGCGATCATCCGTTACGGAAAAGGAGAAGCAAATAAACACAATATGCACAATCCATCAGACGAAGAGATTCAAGCGATGGGTAAAGCAGTAGTAAAAGAGAAATACGGTAACTTGTTTGACATGTACAAGCAAATTACGGGAGAAGATCCATACGAAGTGCCTATGCGTATTTATCCAGCGGTTCACTATACGATGGGCGGACTTTGGGTAGATTACAACTTAATGACAACTGTTCCTGGCTTGTACGCTTTAGGAGAAGCTAACTTCTCTGATCATGGTGCGAACCGTTTAGGAGCCTCGGCCTTGATGCAAGGTTTAGCAGATGGTTATTTCGTGATTCCATACACAATCGGCGCTTATTTAGCGGCGGAGATTCGCACACCTGCGATGTCAACGGATTCAGAAGATTTCGTAGCGGCTGAAAAAGCGGTACGCGATCGTTTAGAGACCTTGATGAACATCAAAGGGAACAAGCCAGTCGATTACTTCCACAAGCGTTTAGGTAAAATCATGTGGGATGAGTGCGGAATGGCGCGTAGCGCAGAAGGTTTGAAAGCTTCTATCAAGGAGATTCAAGCCTTGCAGAAAGAATTCTGGTCAGATGTGAAGATTCCAGGTGAGATCGATAACCTTAACCCTGAATTAGAGAAAGCGGGCCGTGTGGCTGACTTCTTAGAATTAGGGGAGTTAATGTGTATTGATGCTTTGGATCGCAACGAAAGTTGTGGTGGTCACTTCCGTACAGAATTCCAAACAGAAGACGGGGAAGCCCTTCGTGATGACGAAAAGTACGCCTATGTAGCGGCTTGGGAATACGAAAAACAATCGAAATTCAAGCTTCATAAAGAAGAATTGAAATACGAAAACATCAAAATTGCTCAAAGATCTTATAAATAATTCGATA
>CANFWR010000134.1 GCA_947450865.1 Cytophagaceae bacterium | reverse complement strand
CTTGGCTGGACCTGTTACTGGTTTATTAATCCAACCTTTCATCGGTGCAATGAGTGATAGCACTTGGCATCCTAAGTGGGGACGTCGCAAGCCCTATTTCTTTATAGGCGCTCTATTGTGCAGCATTTGCCTTTTACTCTACCCCTTCTCATCCTCTTTGTGGATGGCCGCAAGTTTATTGTGGATCTTAGATGCCGGAAATAATACGGCGATGGAGCCATATCGTGCTTTTGTCGCTGATAAATTGAATGAAGAACAACAGCCTACTGGCTTTCAGATGCAGAGTTTTTTTACGGGTTTTGGCCAAACTTTAGCCAACCTATCCCTCTTCATCTTCCCCATGATCTTCATCGGAAAAACCGGTTCATTACCAACCTGGGTCTATGCGTCCTTCTTTTTAGGAGCCGTTTGTTCGATCGGATCCATCTGGTGGAGTATGCATACAACCTCAGAAATTGAACCGACTGCTGAGGAATTAAAAGAGATTCGTTCACGCAAATCGAACGTTTTAGAATCCATATTTGAAATCTTCCATGCGATAGGTGAAATGCCTAAAGTGATGTGGCAATTAGCGTTAGTGTACTTATTTCAGTGGTATGCCTTGTTTTGTTATTGGCAAAATTCGTCCAAGAGTATCGCGCTTTCTGTTTGGAATGCAACACCTAAGGACAATCCGGAATTGTATGAAAAGGCCGTTTCTTGGACCGGCTTAGTGAATGGCTGGTATAACATCGTTACTTTCTTGTCGGCTTTGGCTTTAGCTGGTTTTGCAAAGAAATATGGTGCCAAATCCGTGCACATGATTTGCCTCATTTTGGCTGCAGCTGGTTTCCTCGCTTTCCCTCATATCGAGAATAAGAACTTGTTATTCTTCGCGATTTCCGGCTTCGGAATCGGTTGGGCAAGTATGATGGGAATCCCTTATCTACTGGTGGTTAGCGATATTCCTAAGGAACGTTACGGTGTCTATATGGGTATCATCAATATGATGATTGTGATCCCGATGATTCTACAAAATCTATCATTTGGCTTTATTTTAAAGCATTTTTTAGACAACGATCCCAGAAATGCGATTACCTTTGCAGGAGCTTTATTAGCCATTGCAGCCCTAGCGACTGCCTTTATTCAACCATCCCCATCTAAACAATCCGCATGAGTGTCATTTGTATAGGCGAAGCCTTGATTGATATGATTTGTACTGACAAAGGTTCTAGCCTTTCAGACGGTCAAAATTTTTTAAAGAAACCTGGAGGAGCTCCCACAAACGTAGCAGCAGCGATCGGCGCCTTAGGCGGCGAAGTGAGCTTGAGTGCGAAAGTGGGGAACGATCCTTTTGGACGCCAAATGATCTCAGTGATGCAAGATTTCAACGTGAATACGAAACACGTTCACTTGGACCCTCGGACCTTTACGACTTTTGCCTTCGTTTCCTTGATGTTAGATGGAGAACGAGATTTCGTTTTTAACCGGGGCGCAGATGCCGAATTGACGGAAGGTGAAGTTGCGGCAATTGATTTAGCTGGCGTAAACATCGTTCACTTCGGATCGGCAACGGCTTTCTTATCAGGACCTTTGAATGCGGCCTATTATTCTTTGAAAGACCGGGCGAAAAAAGACGGCAAAATCATCAGTTTTGACCCGAATTACCGCCATTTGTTGTTTGGTGACAAAATACCGTCCTTCATTAAGCAAAGTTTACTCTTCTTGAAAGAAGCAGATTTCACGAAGCTATCTGATGAAGAAGCCATGTTAATCACGGAAACAGAAACGGTAGAAGAGGCGACTGAAGCCTTGTTAGACATCTGCCCTGGTGTATTTGCTATTACCTTGGGGAAAGAGGGCACCTTATTGGGTTTGGCAGGGAAAACCTACATCATTCAGAGCATTCCAGTGAAACCGGTCGATACGACGGGGGCTGGTGATGCCTTTGTGGGAGCTGTGCTTTATCAATTAGATGGATTAAAAATCCAAGACCTTGATTTTGTTGCATGGAAAAAGATCGTAGAAAACGCGAATAAGGCCGGTGCCAGAACTTGTGAATACCTAGGTGCCATGGAAGCCTTCAAGAATTTAAATAATAGTATTTTTAATTAATAGACTGTGTACAATTCCGCTCTTCAAAAACAAGCGAATGCGCTTGTGAAATCACATAAAATTAAGGACGCAGGCTTTCAAGAACGTTTGACGGCTAATCTAGATGATATTAATAACCACTTTAGAGCGATTTATGGGGACAGTCCATTATTCTCGGATTTGATCCAAACTATTTTTCAAGCCTATACGGATCGAAGTCCGGAACTGAAAAAGCGGGATGAGGCGAAAGCGAAGAAAGAGGAGAATTGGTTTTTGAGCCAGGATCTGGTGGGAATGAGTTTATATGTGGATCGTTTTGCTGGGAAAATCACCGATTTACCCGCGAAGCTTCCCTATTTAGAAAAGTTAGGCGTGAATTTTCTACACTTGATGCCTTTATTCAAAAGCCCAGAGGGTGAAAGTGATGGCGGCTATGCGGTGGAAGATTTCCGTGTGGTGGAGGAGAAATTAGGGACGATCGAGGATTTACGCGCGTTCCAAAAGGCCCTGCAACAAAAAGATATGTACCTGATGATCGATATCGTGTTAAATCACACGTCGCATCACCACGAATGGGCTAAACTAGCCAAAGCAGGCATCAAAGAGTACCAAGACTATTTCTACATGTACGACGACCGTCGCATCCCTGATGCGATGGAGGAAACGATGCCGGAGATTTTCCCAGAAAGTTCTCCTGGAAGTTTCACGTACGACGAAAAAATGGACAAATGGGTGATGACGGTTTTCCACCATTACCAATGGGATTTGAATTATACGAATCCCAAAGTCTTCGTAGAAATGCTAGCAAACGTATTTTACTACGCAAACCTTGGGGTTGACGTAGTCCGCATCGATGCGCCGGCCTTCATTTGGAAACAAATGGGAACCGCCTGCCAAAACCTTCCCGAAGCCCACCAATTATTGCAATTGATTAAAATGTGCGTGGAAGTGGCTACGCCTGGTATGGCCATTTTAGGCGAAGCCATTGTAGCTCCAGCCCAGATTATGGAATACTTTGGAACAGGTCGTTTCGCTACACACGAGTGCGATTTTGCCTATAACGCCACTCAAATGGCTGTTCAATGGGATGCCCTGGCGACCGGCGATATCCGCGTGATGCGCACCGCTCAAAACGAATTATTGCGCAAACCGAAAGGGGCCACTTGGTTAACGTATACCCGCTGCCACGATGACATCGGATTAGGCTATGACGATTGGATGATCCAAAACGCTGGATTCAACCCCTACGATCACCGCTCCTATGTCAAAAACTATTACAGCGGCGGCATCGAGTCACCTGCCACTGGAGCCTTGTTTGCGGTAAATCCGAAAACGCAGGATGCTCGTCTATCCGGATCATTAGCCTCCTTATGTGGTTTAGAGAAAGCCATCGCCTCTAAAAATGCAGCAGCTATCCAGACTTCCATCGACAAAATCACGTTGATGCAGGCGCAAAGTTTATTTGTAGGTGGAGTTCCTATGTTGTTCTATGGCGACGAAGCCGCTTACACAAACGACTATACTTATTTACAAGATCCAGGCAAATCATACGATAACCGCTGGATGCACCGCCCGATTATTGATTGGGAAAAGAATGCGGCGGTAGATAAATCGAATACTATCGAAAACAAGGTTTTCTCAAACCTACAGAAATTAATTAAGCTACGTAAATCACTGAAAGTAGTGGCTGACCTCAAAAATATTCATTGGTTAGAGGTGCACAACAATTCAATCATTGGTTTTGAGCGATATTTGAAAGGCGAAAAAGTATATTTCTTATTCAACTTCAGTGCTGAACCACAAGAGGTGACTTATTATATGTTAGGTGCTTATGGTGAGCGCGCAACAACAATGAAAGATTTGTGGTCAGGAAAAACGCTGCAGATCGGAATGGATCACGATCATTTGGTTTTCGCGCCGTACCAGTTTTTTGTCCTAAAATAAAAAAACATCCCCCAAAAAGGGATGTTTTTCCAGAATCAAAATTCAATCATTAAACACTAAAAAACCGTTAGGCGGATTATAAAATGGCGTCCAAAGCCTTCTTGCTGATGCGAAGGCTTTCGAAAGCGTCTTTCGGGAAATCGTGTTCTACAAAGAAGTGCTCTAAGCCTCCTGATTTAGCCGCATCAAAAATGCGCTTGTAGTTCACCACACCCTCTCCTACTGGGAGAATATTTTTGTATTCTGAGTCGAAGTCTTTAATATGGCATAAAGGGAAACGTCCTGGATGTTGTTTGAACAATTCAACCACATCTACCCCAGCTTTCGATGCCCATCCTAAATCCAATTCAAACTTTAACAAGTCGGCTGAGATTTGAGAAGTGAATACGTCGAACGCTTTTTGGCCATCTACAACTTTAAATTCTGCATCGTGGTTATGGTAACAGAACGTAAGTCCTGCTTTCTTCGCTAATTCTGCTGTTTTTTGTAAAGTTGCAGCGGAGGCAGAAACTTCATCTTTCGTCTCAATAGGGGTATTCGCACACACTAAATATTTTACTCCTGCTTCCGCAGCTAAGTCTACTAATTGAGATGCATCATCGCGCAAAGTCATCATCTTAGGAAAGCGCGACATATCCATTCCAGGACGAGGCTTAAAGGGAGCACCATTCACATGATGTGATACCCAATTTAGTCCTAAATCTTTATTCAAAGACATGAAATCTTTCCCAGGCATGCCATAGAAACCCGACAATCCGCTAAATGCCGATTCAATTTCGGTATAACCTAAATCAGCAATCTTCTTTAAATTCCCCTTTACATCTTGATCAAATTTACCCATCAAGGTAAACAATTGAATCCCTACCGGACGGCTGGTAAACGATTGTGCAGATAAGAAACGAGGCGCTAAAATACTAGCGGCTAAGAAAGCGCTGGATTGCTGAAGAAATCTTCTTCTCGAAGGCATAATTGATAAGTTTAGAGGTAACAGAACAAAGTTAATGTATTTTAATGATACAATAATTTATTTTTTCCATTTTTCTCCAAAAATCGTCTT
>CANFWR010000133.1 GCA_947450865.1 Cytophagaceae bacterium | reverse complement strand
TCTACGCAGATTTGGGCAACGGCTAAGGGATGATAGATGTAGGGTTCGCCGGATTTGCGGCGCATATCTTTGTGCGCCTCCGCAGAGATCAAGAAAGCTTTTTTGATTTGCTTCGCGTCATCATCCTTTAAAAAAGGCTTCGCTGTCCGCAGTAATTTGCGGTAGCGCTTTAAAATCTCTAAACGTTCCTTTTCTAAATCTATCTGCATCTTAATCTTTCTGAATAAGGGCTACAGCCATCGCCGAGATCCCTTCTGCTCTTCCTACAAATCCCAAACCTTCGGAGGTGGTTGCTTTGATTGAAATTTGGTCCACATCCACACCCATCACCAACGCTAAATTATCTTTAATGGCCGGAATAATTGGATTCAACTTCGGTTGATCTAAGATCACGGTCACATCCGCATTCGCCAGTTCCCAACCTGCTTCCCGAATCATCTCCATCACTTTTTTCAATAAAAGTGTCGAAGCGACTCCCTTCCACATGGGGTCTTTGTCCGAAAAATGGTAGCCAATATTGCGCATATTCGCGGCCCCTAACAAGGCGTCGCACAATACGTGACAAACCACATCCGCGTCTGAATGACCTAAAGGCCCTTTCTCCGACGGAATCTCCACACCACCCAAGATACAAGGACGTCCTTCTACCCAGCGATGCACATCGTACCCTTGTCCTACGCGAATTTTCATTTAGCTATTTTTTTATACTTTAAGGTATTCGATTTTCCTTGGATAAACAAGCGCTGAGCCCATTTTTCCAAATCCTGCGTCTGCACTTCCGCGATCTTTTCCGCCTCCGTATTGACTAAATTCGCGTCGCCCGCATTCGCGGCCATCGCTAAATTCATCGCTCGATTCAGCACTTCCACTTCCCCAAAAACCAAACTCGCCTCCGATTGGTTCTTCACCATCTGCAAGTCTTTTTCGGCGATTTTCGAAGTCGCAAAATCCTGTATCGCCTTTTCTAACGCTACTTCAGCCTCCTCGATTGTCACATCATCGCTCACTTGACCTTGGATTATCAATAAGCCAGGATCGATCGAACTCGTCTGGTAAGTTCCAATCGTATCGAAAATACGCTGTTTTTGCACTAAATGCTCATATAAATAAGAAGACTCGCCTCTACCTAATAAGTCCGCCATCAAATCAATCGCGTGGTAACCGGGTTCATAGCGACCAATCACCGGATAGGCCTTGTACAAGCGATTCGCCGGCACATCCGCCACGATTTCCATGGCGCGGTTTTCCGTTTGGACTGGCTCTTGCGGCAGATTTCGCTGCGGTTTAACACCAGCTGGAATGGGTGCGAACCATTTTTCGGCCAAAGCTTTCACCTCGGAGACTTTTACTTTACCCGCAACAACTAATACGGCATTAGAAGGCACGTAGTGCTTTTGGAAAAAAGCCTTCACATCACTCATCTGTGCCTCCTCAATATGCTGAATACCAGCACCAATCGTGGGCCAGCGGTACGGATGCTTGTTGTATATTAAGGGTCTAAACTTCAACCAAACATCCCCATAGGGCTGATTCAAATAACGTTGTTTGAATTCCTCGATGACGACTTTGCGCTGTGTCTCGAGGCTTTGCGTGTTAAAGGCTAATTGCTTCATCCGATCCGATTCGAGCCAAAAAGCGGTTTCGATGTTTTGGGCCGGAACAGATATATAGTAATTTGTTAAATCTGGGGTGGTAAAGGCATTGTTCTCGCCGCCTACTTTTTGCAAGGGCGTATCGAAGGACGGAATGTTTTCAGATCCGCCGAACATCAAATGCTCGAACAAATGCGCAAAACCCGTCAAGTTTTCGTCCTCATCCCGGGAACCTACATTGTAGATCACATCTACCACTGCCATCGTCGTATCCGGATCTTCATGCACAATGACTTTTAGGCCGTTTGCGAGGGTAAATTCTTCGAATGAAATCATGTCTTAGGGTTTATAAACAAAAGTAAAAAAATCGACCCAAAAACCACAGAGCTTAACTAAATTTGCAGGGTAAACATTTCTCATGATTCGGGTTGCACTCTTACTTTTCCTTTTTATTTCGTTGAGATTGCCGGCCCAAATCCTGCAAGATCCTCTCGCGAAATCCCAAATCACCCAAGGCCTAACGAATTTATACCAATACGATTTCAAAGAGTCCTCTGCGATATTCAATTCCTTAAAGGCGAAATACCCGCGTCACCCAGCTCCCTATCTATTATTAGCGATGCAATGGGAGCAACAATATTTTCCTTTAAAGGATCATCCGGCGCATAGTCGAAACTATTTAGCTCATCTGGAAAAGGCTTATGAATTAGCGCAGGAATTATATGACAAGGATGAAAATGATTTAGAAGCGTCTTTTTTCTGTACGGCCTCTTTGGGTTTTTTAGCAGCTTACGAAGCGGACGAACAGAACTTTATGAAAGTGGTTTCCTATGCGAAGAAGGCCTATAGCTTCCTGAAAATTGGACTAAAAAATACCGACAAACAACCCGAATTCCTCTATTCCACTGGGATGTATAATTATTACAGCGTCGCTTATCCAGATTTACATCCAGTCTTAAAACCATTTATGTTCTTGTTTCAAGACGGCAATAAACGGATGGGATTAACTCAACTAGAAGCTGGCACTCGAAAAACCACCTTTGTGAAAAACGAATGTCTGTTCTATATGGGCTATGTGCAGAATAAATATGAGGGAAATCCATTGCGGGCTTTGGCCTATAACCAAATCCTCAGTGACAACTTCCCTAACAACCACTGGTATTTATTGCAAAGAGCTGAATTATTAACCTTGACAGGAAAATTCGAAGAAGCGGAACCCTTCATTGAAAAAATGGAAGCGCTAAAAACGCCCTATTATACCGGCGCAGCCTACACGCTGCGCGGAATGCGCGAAGAAGTAGAACGAAAAGACTTGAATAAAGCAGAGTTTTGGTATACAAAATCTATCGCCTTCCCGTTCGAAGAAAGATTAACCAAGGACATACGTGGATTAGCCTATTTAGGTCTTGCGCGCATTGCATACCGCGAAAGAAAACCCCATTTATTTAGAAAATACCTTCATACATCAGCGGATTTTATTGAATACAAAAATTCATTAATCGAATATAAACGACTATCACATGGAAAGTAGAGAAGCCGGAATTGAACGCCTATACCCTAAAATCACGGGCCGCATGTCCGCGCGCTACTACTACCTCATCCAATTGCGAAAGCAATTAGAACGTGTCATTTCCTTATATGTACGCAATTCGCCACATCAATTGCTGGCGGATTATGGTTGCGGCAACAAGCCCTACGAGCCACTTTTCACTCCTTTTGTGGAACAATACATCGGTCTCGATTTAGCCTATAATACCATAGCCGATGTGGTGGTAGACCCAGCCGGCATCATCGATATGCCAGAGGAAAGCGTAGGATTCGTCTTATCAACCCAGGTTTTAGAACACGTCGAAGATCCGAAAGCCTATTTAAAAGAGGCGCATCGCATCTTAGAAAAAGAAGGTAAACTAATTCTATCTACCCATGGCTATTGGATGTTCCACCCGGATCCGACGGATTTTTGGCGTTGGACTTCGACGGGTTTGAAAAAGATTGTGACCGAAGCGGGATTCGAAGTGGTTTATTTCGAGGGAATTCTAGGCCGCTCCTCGATGGGATTGCAATTATTCCAAGATGGTTTGTTGTTCAAATTACCAAAGCCCTTACGTTTCTTGTTGTCCTTAATTCTGCAGCCTTTGATTATCTTTTTCGATAAGATTATCACGGCTAAATCGCGCAATGAGGATGCTTGCACTTTCGTGCTGGTGGCTAAGAAAGTCTAGCTTTTTCGTAAGCGATGGTGGCGTCGAGGGCTATGTCAAATGGGGTAATTTCCCAGTTCATTTTCGCCGCTAATTTCGAAGTATCTAAACAGATTCTCTGCACATCCGTCAGCTTCGCGTCTTTGTATTCAACTTGGAATGATGGTAGTTTCGCTTGAATGCGCTTGATAATCTCATTTAAGCTGAGCGATTCGCCTGAACCCACATTGATTGTTTCATTTTTTACCCCTGCCTTTATCAAGCCATCGATGGCTTGACCGATGTCAGCGGCGTAGATATAATCTTTGGCCTGCGACCCATCACCCCAAACCGTCATCACCTCCCCCTTCAGCGCCTTACGAACCGCAATATTGATCACGCCCTGTTTTGGCGAACGATGAAATTCGCCGAATGGATTAGACAAGCGCAAAATCAGGTAGTCGATCTGATATAATTTCGCATACAATTCGATGTAATGCTCCACGGCTAGCTTGATAATTCCGTAAGATGAAATAGGCTTGCAAGGATAATCTTCCTTCACTTTTTCTTCCGCCACATTTCCGTAAACTGCGCCGCCCGTAGACAAATAGAGCAATTTAGACACCCGATGCTTCTTCATCATCTCCATCAAACCGATGGTGGGCAACAAGTTAGATTCGATGTCTTGGCGAATGTTTTCGGAGGAAATCGCAGGTATAATGGAAGAGGCAAAATGGAATACGCGATCAAATTTATGAGTACTAAATAAGTCGTCCAAAGCTTGTGCATCCGCATAATCGCCCTCAACGAACGTCACGAAAGAAGGAAATTCAACACCAGCCGGTTTTTCGTGCGCGAAAACTACGACCTCGCTATCTGCACCGTGTTGCTGCAAATAAGCCAGCCAATTCAAGCCCAAAAAACCACTTCCTCCAACGACTAAATTTTTCTCCATGACGCATATTTGCTGTAAAAATAGCCGAAAAATTTAGCTAATTTCGGTTTTGCATTAAAAATCAGCCCTGAATGCGTTTAATCATTGCTCGCTCTAATTTCTTTTCTTACTCCGAGACCTTTATCGAAGAGCAAATCAATCAATTAGAACCCATTCACGTCCTATACGAGGGCTGGCAACCGAGCCAATTAAAAGCTGGCGGATCTATCTATCCGTTTCCTTTTTCGATACTTGCGGTGAGAGGTGTTTTAAGGCGTGCGGTGCCCGCCCTTTACCAAAAAATTTATACTTATGACCTTCGTCGATTTCTGTGCGCGTCTAAAGTAGATGCCTTTTTAGCCAATTATGGCCCATTAGGTACCAATATTTATGAGGCATGTCTGGCAGTGGGCATCCCCTATTCTGTTGTTTTCCTTGGATTCGATGCGGCAGAGAAGAAGACATTAGCGACGTATGGTTCGCGTTATGCACTCAGTTTACCGCGTGCGAAAGCCATCATTTGTGTGGCTGAATCCATGCGAGCGAACCTAGAGGAAATCGCGGGTCCTTTACCCAATTTACATGTTATTCCTTGTGGAGTTGATACCTCGAAATTTACTCCAGGCACGGCCAAAGACGGATTCAACGTCATTTCAGTAGCCCGTTTTGCAG
>CANFWR010000132.1 GCA_947450865.1 Cytophagaceae bacterium | reverse complement strand
CCTTTATCTTCCGTCACATCATAATGTGGCTTATAGTGCAACCAGACTAATAATTGACCAAGCATCGCTCCTAACAGCTGCGCTCCAATGAACGTAGGAAATAAACTCCAATCCCCGGATTTTACGCATCCCGCAATGGTGACAATGGGATTTAAATGCGCCCCAGAACTACCGAAATAGGTAGAAACGTAGATGGCGATGGTTACCGCAAAGGCCCAAGCCGCTGCGATGGCTAATAAGCCTGTGCCACTTCCTTTGGTATCTTTTAATAACATATTGGCGACAACGCCATTTCCGAGGTATAATAGGGTAGCTGTTCCGGCGAGTTCGCCGATGAAAATAGATGACATAGGTTGAGGTTGTTCTTTTGGTTTTCCAAAACTATAAAATCTTCTCAATAAAAAAATTATCTTTGATTTCAATTTGACAATTCAACGATGCGTGAAGATTATTTAACCGGGGATGCGGAATCGCTGAACCCACAGGAAAAGGAGTTTGACAAAGCCTTGCGCCCCTTAAGTTTTGAGGATTTTTCTGGCCAAGGGAAGATTGTTGATAACCTACAAATCTTTGTGGGAGCTGCGAAAGCGCGGGAGGAAGCATTGGATCACGTTTTATTGCACGGGCCTCCGGGTTTAGGAAAGACAACTTTGTCGCACATTATCGCGAATGAGTTAGGCTCTAGTTTGAAAATTTCGTCTGGTCCGGTTTTGGACAAACCTTCTGATTTAGCGGGTTTGCTGACGAATTTGCAACCTTACGACGTTTTATTTATTGATGAAATTCACCGCTTGAATCCGATCGTGGAGGAATATTTGTATTCCGCGATGGAGGATTATAAGATTGATATTATGTTGGATTCTGGCCCTAATGCGCGTAGCATTCAGATCGGTTTGAATCCATTTACCTTGATTGGAGCGACGACGCGAGCGGGTTTATTGACCTCGCCATTACGTGCGCGTTTTGGTATTAATGCCCGTTTAGAATATTATGACGCTGCTTTATTGACCAAAATCGTGAAGCGTTCTGCCTCCATTCTGGATATGCCTATTGATGAATCAGGGGCCTACGAAATTGCAAGACGTAGCCGTGGTACGCCGCGTATTGCGAATAATTTATTGCGTCGCACACGTGACTTCGCCCAAATGAAAGGTGATGGTTCCATCGATGTGAAGATCGCTGAGATTGCCTTGAATGCCTTGGATGTAGACCAAAATGGCTTAGACGAGATGGATAACCGTATCCTCTTGACCATCATCGAGAAATTCAAGGGAGGTCCTGTGGGCCTAACGACGATTGCCACTGCCTGCGGTGAAGAGGCAGAAACCATAGAAGAAGTTTATGAACCTTTTTTAATACAGGAAGGATTTTTGAAGCGCACTTCGCGCGGACGGGAGGCCACAGAGAAAGCCTACCGCCACGTGGGAATTACCCCTAAAGCGCAGACGGGAACCCTCTTTTAATCTACACCTATGTCAACAAGAAAAATGTTAATCGCAGGAATGATGCTTGTTTCTGCTAGTGCTTTGGCCCAAATGAAATACCCTCAAACGAAAAAAATCGATCACGTCGATAATTACCACGGAACGCAGGTTGCGGACCCATATCGCTGGTTAGAGGATGATAATAGTGAAGAAACGAAGGCTTGGGTGAAGGCGCAAAACGAAGTTAGCTTCGGTTATTTAAACCAAATCCCGCTTCGCGAAGAATTCAAAAAGCGCATCGAAGCTCTAAGTAATTACGAAAAGATTTCTGCTCCTTCTCGCAAAGGTGAATGGTATTATTTCTACAAGAACAGCGGTTTACAGAACCAATCAGTACTTTATCGCCAAAAAGGCCTCAACGGAAAGCCAGAATTAGTGATTGACCCGAACACCTTATCCAAGGAGGGAACCACTCGTTTGACCGTATTTTCGTTAGACAAAAAAGGTAAATACGCTTGCGTTGGATTAAGCTTAAGCGGCAGCGACTGGCAAACCTACTACGTTCGGGATATGGAAACGGGTAAAAACTTGGCAGACGAGCTGAGCTGGGTAAAAGTGAGTGGCGTGGCTTGGAAAGGCAATGGATTCTACTATTCCCGTTATCCAGAACCAGGTAAAGGCAAAGAATTAAGTACGAAAAATGAGAATCACCAGGTGTGGTTTCACACGGTAGGTACTCCGCAATCCCAGGATCAATTGATCTATGAGGACTCTAAAAACCCACAACGTTTCCACACAGTTAGCACCTCGGATGATGAGCGCTTTGCGTTTTTGACGATATCGGATCGCGGTAAAGGCTTAGATGGAAATGCGCTTTGGATTATGGATGCCGCTAAGAAGGAAACGAAATTCAAACCGATCGTGGCTGAACCAGGTAAATACGATTTCAGTATCGTGGATAACGATGGCGATGTGTTGATTTTGGAGACGAATGAAGGCGCACCGAATAAGAAAATTGTTCGCGTTGATCCGATGCATCCTGAAAAATCAAACTGGAAAACCATCGTAGCTGAAAAGGCGGAGCCTTTGCAAGGAGTTAATACGGTGGGAAAGCGTTTGTTCTTGAACTATTCAAAAGATGTGACATCCCGCGTAATTAGCTACGATTACAATGGAAAAGAAATAGGATCTGTTCGTTTACCAGGCCTAGGAAATGCTGGTGGATTTGGCGGTGAGAAAGAAGATAAATTTACTTTCTACACCTATTCTTCCTTCAATTTTCCTCCTACGATTTACCGCTATGATTTAGCGACGAATACATCGACTGTTTTCCAAAAGCCCAATCTGGCCTTCGATCCCACGGATTATACCGTCGTTCAGAAGTTCTATCCTTCGAAAGACGGCACCCAAGTTCCGATGTTCATCGTGAGTAAAAAGGGAATTCAATTGAATGGTAAAAATCCAACCATCTTGTACGGGTATGGTGGATTTAACATCAGTTCTACGCCTTCCTTCTCCGCGAGCCTTATTCCTTGGTTAGAAAAAGGAGGCATCTACGTAGTGGCGAATTTACGTGGCGGAAGTGAGTATGGAGAGAAATGGCACGAAGCAGGAATGAAGTTGAAAAAGCAGAATGTATTCGACGATTTCATCGCAGGAGCAGAATATTTGATTCGCGAGAAATACACTTCGCCAGCCTATCTAGCGGCTTCTGGTCGTTCGAATGGTGGATTGTTAGTAGGGGCAGCGATTAACCAGCGCCCAGATTTGTTTGCAGCCGCATTACCAGGTGTGGGTGTAATGGATATGTTACGTTTCCAAAAATTCACTATCGGTTGGAACTGGGTCGCAGATTACGGCAGCAGTGATAATGCGGATGAGTTTAAAGCGTTATATGCTTATTCTCCTTTGCATAACATTAAGGCGATGAACTATCCAGCAACGATGGTCTTCACTTCAGATCACGATGACCGTGTGGTTCCGGCTCACTCTTTCAAATATGCGGCCACACTACAAGAGAAAAATACCGCTGCTAAACCAATGATCATTCGAATTGATACGAATAGCGGACACGGTTCGTCGAACACCGCGAAGTTGATTGAACTGACGGCAGACTCCTATGCCTTTGTTCTCTATAACATGGGGAAATAATAAAAAAAGCCTGGAAATAAATCTCCAGGCTTTTTCATTCTCAAACCTTAAGCGGATTATTTTACTTCTACTCTTCTAACAGCCCCGTCATTTCCTTGCGTTACGCGCAAGAAATAGACGCCTGCAGCGGCTTTCTTTAAGTCAATTTGACCTAAGTAATCGCCTTGGAAATCTTTCACTGTTTCAGTCGCAATCTCTTTTCCATTTACATCGGATACGGCAATTGTTACATTTCCTTTCGTAGGTGCTGTAAAACGGACGTTGATCTTTCCGTTAAATGGTTGATTTTGCTTGCCTGAAAGACCTTGAATAGTTTTAGAACCTTTCTCTTGTCCAAGCTCTTTCAATTTCTTCAAGCCCTTCAATTTCATGCCTGGACCACCCATTGGGCCATCTAATTGAATGTTGAATTCTTTTGGCATTCCCTCAGGACCGCCTTCTCCACGGAAGATCATTACATTAGGCTCACCTCCGTGAGCACCTGGAGCTGATGGAGCCATGGCCAATACTGGTCCGCCACGGCGAATAATGACACGCTTGTCTGCACCCCCTTCAGCACCACCTTCGATTTTTTCGATGATGACATTACCCGGCTGGTCTGACATACGGGAGTGAGATTTGTTTACGTCTACGCGAACAATTTTTTTCTTCCCGCCAGAAGCGGTTACGTTGATGTCTAGCGAATCGCTTAATTTTTTAAGCTCAGCATCTGCCTGATCTAGGTCGCTGAATTTTTTCTCGATAACACGTTCTTTGCCGTTTTCGTTGATAACGATTTTTACGGTTGCTTCTTTTTTCTCTTGTGCGAAAGCAGTTGTAGAAATACAAGCGGCTAACGCAGTGATGAATAGGTATTTCATAAATTTTGGTTTTTGATCCGGTGCAAACTTACGAAAAGCTCCCGTTTCTTAAATGTTAAAGACTGTTAATGTGATGAGCGGCTGCTATTTATCCCTTACATTTGCAGAGAATTAGTTGCCTTATGTCGAAACGTAAAATACGCTTATTGATAGCTTTGATGTCTTTTGCCCTGTTAGGGTTAATTGGGTTTCAGGCCTATTGGTTGCGTTTTATGTTAGAGACGAAACGGGAGAATTTTGCCAAAGACGTTCGCAATAGCCTCGAGCAAGTGGTCAGAAAACTGGAGAAGCAGGAGATTTTGGTCCTAGCAGAACGCCAAAAAAAATTCGAAAATGTAGCCACTATAAAGGTGAAACCCAAGCCCGCTCCGGCCTACATTCCAGATCCCATTATACAAGAAGAACACCCCGTTTTAGCACAACCACGGCAAGATGTCATTTTCGTGCGCAAATCATTTATGCTACCTAACGGTCAACTGGCCGAGGTGACAGAGGAATATACGGTGGATGAAGACCCAGATGAATTAAGGCAACGGATGCAGGTTGAGAAAGAGATGAACAGAATTTTGAAGCGAGAGCAACAAAAAGCCCTAAATAAGATGCGCCGTCGTTCGAATCGTGTCATTCAAAACCTGGGAGATCGCCAGGCTCAGATACAAGCTAAATTAGTCCAGGAGAAATCGGAGCGTCAAGATTTGGAGAAGGTATTACAGAAAACACAGTTGGCAAAAGAAGTATTCTCCGATTTCTTATTCAAAGAAAGACCCATACTTCAACGCATTCAACCAGGCTATTTAGATAGCCTGATTCGAAAGGAATTAACAGATAAGGGGGTAAACCTGGATTATTCTTTTGGGATTCAAAGTTCACCTAAGGCCTGGACCTATACCTCCTCGCCTGAAATAAAGCAGCAGAAAGCGGTATTCGAGGCAGCTTTATTTCCGAATGACATTCACCCTTCTAAAAATGTGTT
>CANFWR010000131.1 GCA_947450865.1 Cytophagaceae bacterium | reverse complement strand
TCCGGCGCGGTATAAAAGATCGGATTATAGCCCCAAGAATCGTTTCCGGAGAACTCCGCCACCGGCATTAATTCCAGCGCATTAATCCCTAATTTCTTCAAATAACCCAGCGAATCTGCCACCGTTTTGTACCGGCGATCCGCTATAAAATCACGTACCAATAACTCATAAACCTGCAAATTCGAAGACGCAGGACGCGTAAATGAAGTCGTCTTCCAAACGTAAGGCGTCGCCCCTGATTCAAAAACGGACACAATTCCTTTTGCGCCTGCAGGATAGGTTTTCAGCGAAGGATAGGTTGTCGCCGGAATCGACCCGTCGTTCGATGGATCTAAAATCTTCTCCGTTAACGGATCCGCTACGGCTAATTTTCCATCCACCCAAAACTGGTAGGCCACTTCTTTCCCCGCTTCCTGAACACCTAAATCAATCCAATAACGCAAACCATCTGCGGTGCGTTTCATTAGATAGGCAGGTAGAGCCGACCAATTCGAGAATTCTCCGATGGCATAAACAAACGAGGTCGATGGCGCATAAAAGCACAACACCACCTTGTTCCCTACATAATTCACACCATCTTTAATTCCAGCCGGCAATGCTTCCGTGACCACTAAAGGCTTCGTTAAAATTCGTACGGAATCCTTTAAACTCGAAGATCCCGAGGTTCCTTCTAAAATCAAGGTGTGTAATTTTCCTTTTTCAGCACCTAAAGCATAGGTATAATTGATGGAATCAGACGACGCTGAGCTCGATAAAACCGTACCAGCTGACTTCAAACTGATGGATGAAGTCGCGGAAAATTTTGCACGTACATTAACAGAAGTTCCCGCCTCCGCTAAGGTAAAGGTCTCCGTAGGTGAAAGCCATTTCAAGGCATAAGCACCTGCATACAGTTTCAGAATAAAATCCTCTGTCTGCGCTTTTCCATCTCCGCTTTTTAACAACAGTCCCAACTTGACAATGGGATTTCCCGCAGGTACATTGAAATAGGATCGCGGATTTAATTTAATGGACCATTTGTCGTTGCCTAAGGACGTCATCTTGCCTTTGTCGAAGGGGACGCTGAAGTTGGTTTGGCCAGCAGGCTGGTATTTAAAGGCGTCACCTGCATCTGAATCGCCGGCACCGGACCATAAAAAGACGTCGCTCGTTTTCCCTAAAAGACCAGAAGCCCGCGAATCTTTCGCGAGCTTCAAATCAAAAATTAAAGTAATCTCTTTATCTCCGGAAGGGAAAATCTCTTCTGTCGTTACTTGCGCAAAAGCAGAGAACGTGAATAAAAGGAAGAATAAAATTCTCATCGGATTTCAAAAATTTGCGCTGATTTACCAGGAATGCTAAGGGTCTTACCAAAAACAACATCCGTTGATTCCATCACATTATGCGCCTTTGCCCCAGCTTGTAAAATTTCTTCGTAATGACTTAAGTCGATGGCACGCGCATCTGCGTTTTTGTTCAACACCACCATGACTTTGGCCTTATCCGTATAGCGGAAATAGACGTAAACGCCGTTTCCTTCGCCTGAATTCTCTGGTCCAAAATGCAACAATTTCCCCTTATGAATCGCTTCTGAACCTTTTCTCCAGGCTAAAATCTTCTTAAAGAAATCCTGTGTCGCCTTCTCGTCCGCCGTCAAGTTTGCACCTGTAAATGCATTCTTCACATCGCCAGCCCAGCCACCCGGGAAGTCCCCGCGAATCTCGCCGTGTTCGTTTGATTTCGGATTCGACATCAAAATCTCCGTACCATAAAATACTTGTGGAATACCACGCGTGGTTAAAATATAGGTCATTGCCATTTTTAATAGAGCCTGATCGTGCTTCATCTGTGTGTAGACGCGGGACATATCATGGTTATCCATAAATACAACCAAATTATCCGGATTCGCATACACTAAATCGTTTGAAATGGCACTGTAGATTTTATTCAAACCTTTGCCCCAGTCCTTATCATTTTCGTTCATTGCCTCCGAAATCGCATTCTGCAATGGGAAGTCCATCAAAGCCGGCAATGATGATTTATAGCCATCGCGGTTTACTTTTCCGCGCTGCCAATACGAAGTGATGATTGGATTAGAAGACCATTCCTCCCCTACTAAATTAAGATTAGGGTATTCATTTAAGACCGCGTCTGACCACATCGTCGCGAATTCTTTCGTAGAATATGGGTAGGTATCGATTCGAAGACCACCTAAATGTGCGTATTCAATCCACCAAATCGTGTTTTGAATAATGTATTGCTGCATAAACGGATTCTTTTGGTTCAAATCCGGCATCGCAGGAACGAACCAACCCTCTGTCTGTAATTTCGCATCGTATTTCGACACGTGTGGATCTTGAACGGTCTCGCGGCGGTGTGTAGTGGAGGTGAATTTCCCACCAAAATTAATCCAGTCCTTAAACGGTTTATCTTCCATCCACCAGTGGCCGTTTCCACAGTGATTCAAAATAATATCTTTGATCAAATACATCCCATTCGCCTGAGTCTTCATCCCCAGTTCGCGGTAGTCTTCATTCGTCCCAAAACGGCGATCAATCTTGTAATGATCCGTAATTCCGTATCCGTGGTAGCTTTCTAAAGTTTGGTCGTTTTCCACCTCCGGCATATTCCAGATAGCGGTGAAACCCATATTTTTTATGTAGTCCAAATGGTCTAAAATCCCGCGTAAATCCCCACCATGGCGATCATACAAAGCGCCTCTATTTAAGGACATATCGCGCATTCCTGCCACTTTATCATTGGCTGGATTCCCATTCGCAAAACGATCGGGAGTAATTAAGTAGATCACATCTTTCGTGGAATACGATGGACGATTCGCTGAATTTTTCGCGCGCGCTTCAAGGCTATAGTTGATTGTGTGAATGATTGCACCGTTCTTTTTGATGACCAAAGGATAGGTTCCTGCTTGCGCACCGGGAGCTATCACTAAGTCAACAAATAGATAGTTCGGGCTATCGCCATTAGTCACTTTCTTCACGGTCAATCCTGGTTTGCTCGAACTTACCAGGCCACCTTGAAGGTCTTTACCTTTAATCAATAATTGTAAATTCGGATTCTTCATCCCTACCCACCAGTTCAGGGGTTCGACACGTAAATCTTGAGCAATAAGGGAGAAAGAGGCACAAAATAGTAAGCCTAGAAAAAGGACTTTTTTCATAAATAGAATATGTATTGAATGATTGAATTGCTTTAAAAGCGGCAGAACGAAAATAGTCAAAAAACGTGAGACACAAGAAGCATCCCGGAAGAATCCTATAATCCAGTTTGACCGATAAGTAAAATATGCCCGATTAATTTGGTAATATTCGTCAAATTGGAGATATTTGCTAGGTAAATTAGGCCATAAGCCTCCTGAAGTAGATTATTTAAATAATACAAATATAAATTTTATCTTTTATGTGTGGAATCGTAGCGTACATCGGAAAACAGCCAGCATTTCCCGTTATTTTAAAGGGTTTAAAGCGCTTGGAATACCGTGGATATGATAGTTCAGGTATTGCATTATTCGGTGATATGGTGAACACATTCAAGAAAAAAGGCCGCGTAGCGGAGCTAGAAGCTTGGGATGAGGAAATCATTTCTACAGCGACAGTCGGTATCGGTCACACGCGTTGGGCAACCCACGGTGAACCATCTGATGCGAATGCGCATCCGCATAGCTCGAACAGTGGTCGTTTGACTTTGGTACATAACGGTATCATCGAAAACTACGCTTCTTTAAAACAAGAATTAGTCCAAAAAGGCTATACATTCAAGAGTGAGACAGACACCGAGGTTTTGGTAAACTTCATCGAAGACATCCAAATCAACAACAATTCCTCCCTAGAAGAGGCGATGCGCATCGCGTTGAAACGCGTCGTGGGTGCTTATGTAATCATCGTGATGGAAGAAGGCTTCCCGAATCGCTTGATTGCAGCCCGCAAAGGTTCTCCTTTAGTAATCGGAGTAGGCGAAGGCGAGCATTTCTTAGCTTCGGATGCTTCTCCGATCATCGAATACACGAAGAAAGTTATCTACGTAAACGACTACGAATTAGCCATCATTACGCCGGATGAGATCATTCTGAAGAACTTAGGCAACGAAACTATTACACCGTATATACAACAGTTAGACATGGAATTAGCCCAAATCGAAAAGGGAGGTTTCGACCATTTCATGTTGAAAGAAATTTTTGACCAACCGGGCAGCTTAACGGATTGTTTACGTGGCCGTTTGGACATGGAGAACTTGACCTTGACTTTGGCAGGCGTAGAAGAACATATGTCTGTTTTCTCTCAAGCAAAACGCATCATCATCGTGGCTTGCGGAACGAGCTGGCACGCCGGTTTAGTCGCGGAATACATGATCGAAACCCTTTGCCGCATTCCGGTAGAGGTAGAATACGCGTCTGAATTCCGTTACAGAAATCCAGTGGTGGGCGAAGGCGATGTATTAATAGCCATTTCCCAAAGTGGGGAAACAGCCGATACCCTAGTGGCTATCGAAAAAGCGAAAGAAGCAGGTGCCTTTATTTTTGGGGTTGTCAACGCCGTAGGATCATCCATCGCCCGTTTATCTCACTCCGGCGCTTACACGCATGCAGGACCTGAAATCGGCGTGGCAAGTACAAAAGCCTTCACCGCACAATTAACGGTGTTAGCGATGATGGCTATCAAAATCGGCCGCGAGAAAAAGACCGTTACCGAATCCGAATACAACCGCTATTTGGCAGAATTAGCCTTAATCCCAGAAAAAGTAAAAGCCGTTTTAGAAACCCACGAATCCATCAAAGAAGTGGCAAAGCATTATGCTGACGCGCGTGACTTCTTGTTCTTAGGTCGTGGATACAACTTCCCAGTGGCCCTAGAAGGTGCTTTGAAATTAAAAGAGATTTCCTACATCCACGCGGAAGGATATCCGGCAGCAGAAATGAAGCACGGTCCGATCGCCCTAGTGGACGAAAACTTACCGGTTTTATTCATCGCTACAAAAGATGCCTACTACGAAAAAATCGTTTCAAACATCCAAGAGATCAAAGCCCGTAAAGGAATGGTGATCGCGGTGATTTCTGAAGGCGATACCTTAATTCGCGGAATGGCGGATCACGTGATGGTGGTTCCGGAGGTAGACGAATTATTAGCACCACTTGTTTCGGTGATTCCTACCCAGATTCTTTCTTACTACATTGGGGTATTGAGAGGATTGGATGTAGATAAACCGAGGAATTTAGCGAAGTCCGTTACCGTGGAATAATTTGTGGAATAATCCCAAACCTATCCATCTGCCTATGCATCACCTTAAACCAGATAGGCGGAAACAAGGCCAGTAAAATCATACCTGGATATCCGGTAGGCATCTGAGGTGCCTCCTCCATGTGACGCAGAATTTGGTATTTTCTAGAGGCTAAATAATGGTGATCGCTATGCCTGCTCAATTCAAAAAGGGTTAATCGCCCCATCAAATGATTACTGTTCCAGCTGTGCGCCGGCTTCACGCGTTCGTAGGTAGTTTTAGCGAAGTCTCGCTGCAATCCATAATGCTCAATGTAATTCACGGTTTCTAATAAAGCCGCGCCTATGAAGGC
>CANFWR010000130.1 GCA_947450865.1 Cytophagaceae bacterium | reverse complement strand
TTAAAATTAGCGTTCTATCGAAAAGTGATTTTCAGCAAATGGCGTGAAGCATTAGGCGGAAATGTGCGTTTGATCGCTTCAGGATCCGCGGCATTACAACCTCGTTTATCCCGCGTTTTCTGGGCAGCCGGAATTCCTGTTTCTGAGGGATATGGTCTTACTGAAACTTCGCCCGTTATTTCCGTTTCACGTGTGAAGCCGGTTGATTTCAAGGTGGGTTGCGTGGGATCGTTAGTGGATTGCATCGAATTAAAGATTGCAGAAGACGGAGAGATCTGTGTGAAAGGAGATTCTGTGATGGTGGGTTATTACAAGAATCCAGAGGCTACTGCTGAAGCAATTGATCCAGAAGGCTGGTTCCATACGGGTGACATCGGAATGATGGTGGATGGTAAGTATTTGAAGATTACAGATCGCAAGAAGGAGATTTTCAAAACGTCTGGCGGTAAATACGTGGCGCCACAATTAGTGGAAAACAAGTTGAAAGAATCAGCATTTATTGAGCAATGTATGGTGGTGGGTGAAGGCCAAAAATTCCCATCAGCGCTTGTCATCCCAGAATTTAACGCCTTGCAAGTGTGGGCTGATCAACAAGAATTAGGGGTTAAGGGTCCAGAGGCATTGATTAATAACCCAAAAGTGTTTGCTAAAATCGAGCAAGAGGTTCAAGAAACGATGGCTTCGGTAGCTAAGTACGAACAAGTGAAAAAATTCGTTCTATTGCCGCGCTTATTCACGGTGGCGGACGGAGAAATCACCCCTACTTTGAAATTAAAGCGCAAGGCAATTTACGCGAAACACGAGAAGGCCATTTTAGCCTTGTATGAATAAATTGCGTTAGGCCTCTTTTTTGCGTAATTTTGGTTTCTTAATGAATCGTATGTCGACAGGAAAAAAGGTAGCCCTCATTACGGGTGTAACAGGACAAGATGGCGCTTATTTAGCGGAATTTCTTTTAAATAAGGGTTATATCGTGCACGGTATCAAGCGCAGAAGTTCCTTGATTAATACCGACCGTATCGATCATTTGTACCAAGATCCACACGTGGATTCGGCCTCTTTTATCTTGCATTACGGAGATTTAAGTGATTCCACGAATATCATTCGCATCATTCAAGAAGTTCAGCCGGACGAAATTTACAATCTGGGGGCGATGTCCCACGTGAAAGTTTCTTTTGACGAACCAGAGTATACTGCGCAGGTAGACGGTATTGGAACCTTGCGTATTCTAGAGGCCATCCGCTTGTTAGGTTTGATTAAAAAGACCAAAGTGTACCAAGCGTCCACTTCGGAACTTTACGGCCTGGTACAGGAAGTTCCTCAATCGGAGACAACTCCCTTTTACCCTCGCTCTCCTTACGCTGTCGCTAAATTATATGGCTACTGGATCACGGTAAATTACCGCGAAGCTTATGATATGTTTGCGGTAAATGGGATTTTATTTAACCACGAATCTCCGCTTCGCGGCGAGACCTTCGTGACGCGCAAGATTACTCGTGGAGTGGCTCAAATTGCTTTAGGACAAGAGAAAAAGATTCACTTAGGTAACCTAGACGCGAAACGCGACTGGGGTCACGCGAAAGATTACATCGAAGCGATGTGGTTGATTTTGCAACAAGATAAACCAGAAGATTACGTTATCGCTACGGGAATTACAACCACGGTGCGCGAATTTATCCGCCTTTCTTTTGCGGAAGTAGGCATCGATGTCGCTTTCTCAGGCGAAGGTGTGAACGAAAAAGGAACCGTTGTTTCTTGCTCAAACCCGGCTTATCAAGTACCGGCGGGACAAGAAGTGATCGCGATTGATCCACGCTATTTCCGTCCTACGGAAGTAGAATTGTTGATTGGTGATCCTACGAAGGCCAAAGAAAAACTAGGTTGGACCCTCAAATACGATTTGGCCGCGCTAGTAAAAGACATGGTGCAGGCGGACGTTAAACTTTTCTCGAACAAATAAGATGAGTACACGGATCGCCATTATTGGCTTAGGATATGTGGGTTTTCCGCTGGCGGTGGAGTTTGGAAAAAACATCCCTACACTTGGATTTGATATAGATACCAGTCGCATCGCGGAATTAAATACAGGTTTTGACCGTACACAGGAAGTAACCGCGGAGCAATTAAAGGAATCCGTTTCTTTAACATTCTCTTCGAATGCAGCCGATTTAAGCGCCTGTAATACCTTTATTGTTACAGTACCCACTCCCATTGACCATTTCAAAAAGCCGGATTTAAGCCCCCTTTTGAAGGCATCGGAGATGATCGGCAAGGCCTTGAAAAAAGGCGACTTAGTCATTTACGAATCCACCGTTTATCCAGGTTGTACGGAGGAAGATTGCGTTCCGGTTTTGGAGAAATTCTCCGGACTGAAATTTAACGTAGACTTCTTCTGTGGCTATTCACCAGAGCGAATTAATCCAGGCGACAAGGTAAACACCTTGACCAAAATCAAAAAAGTAACTTCCGGATCCACTCCCGATATCGCCGAAAAAGTCGATCAACTTTACCGCTCCATCATCACTGCAGGCACGCATAAAGCGCCTTCGATGAAAGTAGCCGAAGCGAGCAAGGCCATCGAAAATGCCCAACGCGACGTCAATATCTCGTTCGTAAACGAATTAGCACTGATTTTCGACCGCATGGGCATCGACACCACCGAGGTATTAGAAGCCGCCGGAACGAAGTGGAATTTCTTGAATTTCAAGCCCGGTTTAGTGGGCGGGCACTGCATTGGCGTGGACCCCTATTACTTATTACACAAATCCGAAAGCCTTGGTTATTACCCACAGGTGATCCTTTCGGGTCGCCGCGTGAACGATAACATGGGTATTTTCGTGGCAAATAAATTAGTCAAACTGTTGATTAACAAAGGCCAAAAAATCGCTGGCGCCAAAACCCTTATGCTCGGCATCACCTTCAAAGAAAACTGCCCAGACATCCGCAACTCTCGCGTAGTCGATATCTACAAGGAATTGGTGGATTTTGGCATGGAAGTGGACGTCTATGATCCGTGGGCAAACGCAGCGGAAGTAAAGCATGAACACGGCATTGAACTAGTCTCGAAACTTGCAGACCAATACCAAGCAATTGTTTTGACTGTTGCCCACAACGAATTTCTTAACCTCCCTTTCGCCTCATTAAAAGCTGAAAACGGAGTCATTTTCGACATCAAATCGATTCTCTCAAAAGACCTGGCTGACGCCCGATTATAAGCATGGCTTGGTACGCGATTTATACGAAATCCCGAATGGAGAAGAAAGTCTCCTTGCGCCTAAAAGACTTAGGCATCGAAGCCTATTGCCCTACCACCAAGCGCAAAAAACAATGGTCAGACCGAAAAAAATGGGTCGAAGAAGTCCTCTTTCGCTCTTACGTCTTCGTTAACATTGACCTAGAAAAGCAAAGCGGCCTAGTCCGCAGAACCCTAGGCGTCGTAAACTTCGTCTATTGGCTCCACAAGCCAGCCGTCATCCAAGACGCAGAAATCTTTGCCATCAGACAATTTCTATCCGATCACCTTGAGGTAGAAACAATTGGTAAAACAGCTAAAGTGGGCGATTACATTACCATCGAATCCGGCCCACTAACCGGCCAAACAGCCAAGATTGTAGGGCTAAAGAATAAGCATGAGGTCCGCCTCAAAATAGAAAGCCTTGGTTTTGAGCTTGTTGCGGCATTAGCAGATAAATAGCTTTAAAGAATAAAGCATAAAGCATAAAGCACAAAGAATAAAGATGGTTCAAAATAGGCTTCGCCCATTTTGATGGCTTTAGAAACATTTCATATACGGATAACCGAAGGTTATACCTCCTCTATGCTTTATTCTTTGTGCTTTATGCTTTATTTAAAGTTTTCAAAGTCGCTGTCAATATTTTTAACAACTCTTCCAAGTCCTTCAAAGCAGAACACCCCTCTTCATCACTAAGAATTTTTGATCGCATTAATAAGCGAATCCAGTAGTGTGTTTCTCGTGCTTCTTTGTAGGCAATTGATATTTTGTATTTGAAATCGTTGCGAGAAAAACCACCAATGGCTTCTTCTAAATTAGCCCCGATTGAGGTTGAGCAACGCAATAATTGTTTTCCTAATACGAATTCTTTGTCCTCATAAATCAGCTTTCTGCATAGAGAGACCATTTTTAGAGAAAAGTCAAAGGATTTTGTAAGTGCTGGATTTTCTGTCATCGTAGTGGTTATTTGATGACAAGATTAGGGATAGTTTTGCGGGGGAGCTATCTAGTTATTTATAATTTATCTATTTAAAGAATAAAGAACAGAGCATAAAGCATAAAGTTGGTATCAAAATGGAAAGGTCCATTTTGATGACTTTTGAAATATTTCAAATACGTATACCCGCAGGGTATTCCTACTTTATTCTTTGTGCTTTATGCTCTATGCTTTAAAACTAAGCTCTATTCTTTAAAATCATCCAAAAAAAAGATAACTCACAAAAATAGCAGTAAGGATCCCCACCAAATCCGCCGCTAACCCCGCCCACAGCGTGTAGCGAATATTGCGTACTTGAACAGAGCCGTAGTATAGGGCGATGACGAAAAGGACCGTTTCTGCGGAGCCTTGGAAGACACAAGAAAGGCGGCCAGCGAAGGAATCTGGGCCAAAAGTTTTCATCGTATCGATCATCATGGCGCGGGATCCGCTACCTGAAACGGGGTGTAAAAGGGCGGTAGGCATCGCGTCTGTGAATCGATTGTCTATGCCCATATAGTTAACGGCCATTTTCATGCCGTCTACGATGAAGTCTAAAACGCCAGAATTACGTAGGCAAGAAATGGCCACGAGCATCCCTACTAGGTAGGGAATGATGCGGACAGAGGTTTCGAAGCCGCCTTTGGCGCCTTCCACGAAGGTTCCGAAAATGTCTACTTTCTTATAAAAGGCCGCGGCGATAAAGGAGAAAATCAGGGCGAAAAGGATGCCGTTGCTGAAGAGTTTGGACTGGATGTCGATTTGCTCTTTTGAGAGGCTGCTGAAGTACCATAAAATCCCGGCAAGGATGGCGGTGATGCTGAAAAGCCAGCCGAAAAGAACGGGTTCAAACAGACGAATTTTTTGCTTGATGGAGACGAAAATCAGACCCGTGATGGTGGCCGCGTAGGTGGCCATTAGGCAGGGAATAAATACGTCTGAAGCATCTTGGGCGCCATAAATGGCCCGTTGGGCCATGATGGAAAGTGGGATCAAAACGGGGCCTGCGCTGTGGAGCACAAGGAACATGATTTGGGCATTGGAGGCGGTTTCTTTGGCAGGATTCAAATCCTGTAAACCCTGCATCGCCTTTAAACCGAATGGAGTGGCAGCGTTATCTAATCCTAACAGGTTTGCGGAGAAGTTCATGATCATTTGGCCATGAACCGGATGGTCTTTTGGAACTTCAGGAAACAAACGAGAAAAGAAGGGTTGGATTTTGCGGGCCAAAAAATGAATCGCACCGGCCTTCTCTCCTACTTGCAAAATGCCCATAAAGAAGGCCATTACGCCCGTTAGTGGAAGAGCTACTTTCATCACGGCAACTTCCGCGGAGTCAAACATCCCGTCTACTAGGATTTTAAAGATGTCGGTATTGCCGAAGAATATGAATTGAATCAGGGCGACGACGAACGCGACACCGAAGAACAAAAACCAAATCCAATTTAAAGCCATAGGTTAGAGAGGTAAAAAACGATTAAATTTAGGGAAAATTCCGTCAAAATGAAGAACCAATTCGCTAAAGCAGTCCTAATG
>CANFWR010000129.1 GCA_947450865.1 Cytophagaceae bacterium | reverse complement strand
GGCCGGAATAGTACCTGGAGACACATGTATGCGGCTAATATTCTATCCATGCCGGATAAATGGGAGTACCCGTGGTTTGCGGCCTGGGATTTAGCGTTCCATACTTTGCCTTTGGCCAGATTAGATCCTGATTTTGCCAAAAGACAGCTAGCCGTTATCCTCCGCGAATATTACATGCACCCGAATGGTCAAATTCCGGCTTACGAATGGTCCTTCTCTGACGTTAATCCGCCGGTTCACGCCTGGGCGACTTGGAAGGTCTACGAGATCGACAAGGAAATGAATGGCGGAAAAGGGGATGTGGTCTTCTTAGAGCGTATTTTCCATAAGTTATTATTGAACTTCACTTGGTGGGTAAACCTGAAAGACGAAGGAGGAAACAATATTTTTGGGGGTGGATTCTTAGGAATGGATAACATCGGGGTGTTCGATCGCTCCGCTCAATTACCGACCGGTGGACACTTAGAGCAAGCGGATGGAACAGGTTGGATGGCGATGTACAGCTTAAATATGCTGCGCATTGCTTGTGAAATCGCCATAGAGAATCCTGTCTACCAAGATATGGCCTCGAAGTTCTTCGAACACTTCTTGCACATTGCCGGGGCGATGCAGTCGATTGGTGGAGATAAGTTGAATCTATGGGACGAAGACGATCAGTTCTATTATGACATGTTGCATAAAGAAGATGGTTCGGCGGAACTATTGAAAGTGCGTTCGATGGTGGGATTGATTCCATTATTTGCCGTAGAGACCTTGACTTCTGAGATGCTAGAGAAACTGCCGGCCTTCAAACGCCGCGTGGAATGGGTTTTAGCGAATCGTCCGGACCTGGCGAATTTGATTTCCCGCTGGTATGAACCGGGTAAAGGGGAGTCGCGTTTACTTTCGATTTTACGTGGTCACCGGATGAAGATGATTATGAAAAGGATGTTCGATGAGACCGAATTCTTATCTGATTATGGCATTCGTTCGTTGTCTAAATACCACAAAGAGAACCCCTATAAATTCAATTACGAAGGAGGTACACTGCAAGTCGATTATACACCGGCAGAGTCTACGGGCGACATGTTTGGAGGAAATTCGAACTGGCGCGGACCTATTTGGTTCCCCATGAACTACTTGATTTTGGACTCCTTATCAAAGTTCTCTGACTATTATGGTTCAGACTATGAGGTAGAATTCCCCACGAATTCAGGCGAAATGATGAACATTAAAGATGCCGCTCGCGGAGTTTCTGAACGTTTACTCGCTATGTTTGTGCCGGATAAAGACGGGAAAACACCGATGTATGGCGAATACAAGAAGTTTCAAGATCCCCATTTTAAAGATTCACACCTCTTCTTCGAATACTTCGATGGAGATACCGGAAAAGGATTAGGCGCGAACCACCAAACGGGTTGGACAGGCTTGATCTCCGAAATAATCAGACAATTACATGGCAAAAACTAGTCCAGAAGAGAATTTTGCAGCCTTAGGCCTGACACTCCCTCCAGCTCCTAAACCTTTAGGCGTATACAAGCCGGGATTACAGGTAGATCATTTTTACTATGTTTCGGGCCACGGCACGGTGCAGACGGATGGATCATTGATCATCGGTCGCATCGGAAAAGACTTGGATATAGAGGAGGGGAAACTAGCGGCGCGGCAGGTGGGTTTAGCGATTTTAGCGACTTTAAAAGCGCAGTTAGGGTCCTTGAATCGCATTAAACGCGTCATTAAAGTGCTCGGGATGGTGAATGCCACAGACGATTTCTTGCGTCATCCCTACGTCATTAATGGATGTAGTGAGTTATTCGCCCAGGTTTGGGGAGAAGAAAATGGCATAGGCGTTCGTTCCGCGGTGGGAATGGGTTCTTTGCCCGATAATATTCCGGTGGAAATTGAAGCCGTTTTCGAGTTAAACGACTAAGCAGAAATATTTAGCATCGCTTTCAAGGCCTTATAGGCAGGAACGCGTGTTTCTTCCGCTAAATGGATCTCCGGCAATTCGTAATACAAGGCGTTATATAATTTCTCCAGTGTATTCATCTTCATATATGGACACTCACTGCAAGCGCAGGTATTTTGCTCATTTGCGGGCGCTGGAATCAAGTGCTTGTGTGGCACCGATTGCTTCATCTTGTGTAAGATGCCGGCTTCTGTCGCTACGATGAAGGTCGAATTAGGCGAAGTTTCCACAAATTTCAAAAGGGCCGTCGTCGAGCCTACATAATCCGCTTCTTTCAAGATTACTTCCTTGCATTCCGGGTGTGCGATTAAGAGCGCATCAGGGTATTCTTGCTTTAATACACCTAATTTCTCTAAAGAGATATCGATATGTACCATGCAAGCGCCTTCCCACAGGATCAACTCGCGCCCCGTCTTGTGAGCCACATAGCGACCTAAGTTCGCGTCAGGGGCGAAGATGATTTCGCGATCCGCCGGAATAGATTCCACGATTTGAACCGCATTCGAAGAAGTACAAATGATGTCCGTCATCGCCTTGATATCGGCTGAACAGTTGATATAGGAAACCACAATTGCGTTCGGGTGTTTGGCTTTCAAAGCCGCAAATTCAGCTACGGGCACAGAATCTGCTAGGGAACAGCCTGCATTGAAGTCAGGAACGACGACTTTTTTAGTGGGATTTAAGATTTTCGCCGTTTCGCCCATGAAATGAACACCACAAAAGACGATTAAATCCGCCTCTGTTTTTTCTGCAGCCTGGGATAAACCTAAGCTATCGCCTACGTAATCCGCCAATTCTTGGATTTCGCCATCTACGTAGTAGTGTGCCAAAATCACCGCATTTTTCTCCTTCTTTAAGCGTTGGATTTCGGTAATTAATTCGACGCCTTTTGGGGTAGAACGGGCAATGTAGCCCACAGAGGTTGCTTCTTCTAGTAAATTCATTTCGCTTTTAGGCTTAAATCTAAACTCTTCACTTGGTGGGTTAAAGCCCCCACGGAAATATAATCAACACCCGTTTCGCCATAGGCGCGGAGTGTTTTTTCATTGATACCACCAGACGCTTCCGTAGGGAAACGACCGTCAATTTTTCGAATCGCAGCGCGGAGGCGATCCGGGGTAAAATTATCGAGCATGATGCGCTTTACGCCACCGATGGCAAGAACCTCGTCTAGTTCAGTCTCGTTTCTCACCTCAATCATCACATCGAGCGGTTTAGCTAAAGTCTTATTATAGCTGAATGCTTTGTCCAAAGCCGCTTTGATTCCCCCTGCAAAGTCCACGTGATTATCCTTTATCAAGATCATGTCGAACAAACCGTAGCGGTGATTAACTGCTCCACCGATTTGACAAGCCCATTTTTCAGCTAAACGGAAGTTAGGCGTTGTCTTTCTTGTATCTAACAATTTCGCGCGCGTACCTTCTAATAAGTTCACTAATGATCGCGTATAGGTCGCAATTCCTGACATGCGTTGAATACAGTTCAATACCAAACGCTCTGCTTTCAATATTGATTGCGATGATCCACTTACCTCTAAAACCACTTGTCCTGGTTCGATCCAGGTTCCATCCAGGATAAAGACCTGTACTTTTAACAAAGGGTCTACTTCTTTGAAAATAGCTTTAGCTAATTCGACGCCAGCTAATATGCCCCTATCTTTTACCTTCAGTTCTGCTGTTCCTACTGCATCTGCTGGGACCGTAGAAAGGGAAGTGTGATCGCCGTCACCCACATCTTCCTTAAGGGCTGATTGGATGAAGGATTGTAGGTAAGAAGGGTCTTTGTAGTTAAACATGCGCGTATTTTACGCCCCAAAATTACGAAAATTACCCGGAGAATTGATTTCTAAGAAAAATATCCTATTTTTGCTACCTACAATGCAAAAGAAGGTTAAAATATCCCATCTCATTCTGTTTATCCCGGTGCTTTTTTGGCTCGTGGCTAAGCCTATTTCACTGTTCGCAGTAGAAACAGGTGCAGTAAAGACGGAGAAGACTTCTAAGCAAACCATAGTAAAGGCAGAACAGAACGTTTATCAATCTGCCACAAACCTTCAACTCGATTTTCCACAAGATTGGAACTTCAGTAGCCCTACCGAAATCTTCGTTGCGCGCTCGATGCAAGCCATTAAATTGCCTGCTTTCACTCATCGCACGCAATTCTTACGAATTTTATTTACCCAATTTATAGCCACTCTGGCGCCGTGAGGCAATGAGTCCGAAGGGAATGAGTCCGAAGTCCGGAGGGGATTAGTCCGAAGGCATCATTCACCACTCACCATTTACCATTCATTTACCATTTTTCATTTACCATTTAATTTAAAATTATGCGTTACAAAAGTGCCATTATTTGGCTGTCTACGATAGTATCAGCCTTATGTATTTTCTTCCTATCGTTTACGTGGAAGTCTAACCAATTAAAAGAACAAGCCATTAAGTATGCAACGACTTCAGATGGCAAAGTAGATGCTGCAAAGCGTTTACATTTCATTGATTCCCTTTGGAAACAACCGGTTTATATCGGATATACTTTACAAGAAGTGACTCAGTATGCTTTGCAAAAAGGTCTTGACTTAGAAGGTGGTTTGCACGCGGTTTTAGAGGTTTCTCCAGCGGAAATCTTACGTGCACTATCAGGGAAGTCGAACGATCCAGCATTTGAGAAAGCGTTAGCAGCGGCAGGTGCGGCGCAAGCAACTTCGACGAAATCGTTTAACGAATTGTTTTACGAAGAATTCGCGAAGGCGGCTCCTAACCAAACTTTGGCATCCGTATTCGCTAATTCAGTGAACCGCGGTAAAATTTCTTCTACTTCAACTGATTCACAAGTTCAGAAAGTAATCGATGCAGAGATTGACGGTGCGGTAGATCGCGTTTACAAGATCATCCAAGCGCGTATCGATAAATTCGGTGTGGCTAACCCGAACATCCAACGTCTTCCAGGTACTAACCGTATTCAGGTAGAATTACCAGGCGTGGAGAATCCAGAGCGTGCACGTAAATTATTATCAGGTGCAGCGAAATTAGAATTCGTAGAGTGCTATGAATTGAACGAATATGGCGGAGGCTTAAATGCGTTAGGTGCCTTATTAGATAGAGAATCAAAAGCGCCAGTAGCAGCTGCAACAGCGGCGGCTCCGGCGACGAAGGATACGGCGGCTAATGCTTTGGCAAACAAATTAGCAGCGGCTCCAGCGACTAAGGATTCAGGAAAAGCAAAAGCAGATACGTCTGCAGGTTCTGCTTTAACAAAATTATTCTTGCCTTTAGGAAACAACATCGGTGTATATGTAAAGGATACGGCTCGTGTGAATGCTTTGTTCGCTCGAGCAGAAGTGAAAGCGATGTTCCCTGCGAACTTAACGTTTGCTTGGGCAGCGAAAGGAATTCCAGCTAAGAATGGCGACGAAATTCTTTCATTAGAGGCTTTGAAAAAAGGCGAAGGTCAATCAGCTCCATTAGAGGGTGATGTGATCACGGATGCGGCACAAGATTTCGATCAAGCAGGTCGTGCGGAAGTGACGATGGCGATGAACGGAACGGGTGCTCGTATTTGGAAAAACTTAACAGGTGCTAACATCGGACGTCGTATCGCGATCGTTTTAGATGGTTATGTATATTCTGCTCCTGTCATTAACGGTGAGATTCCAGGTGGTCGTTCTTCGATCTCAGGAAGCTTTACAGTAGAAGAGGCAAAAGATTTAGCGAACGTATTGAAAGCAGGTAAATTGCCAGCTCCTACACGTATCGTGGAAGATGCGTTCATCGGCCCATCTTTAGGGGCTGAGGCGATTGACCAAGGATATATGTCCATGGGCCTAGGTCTTTTATTAGTGATCGTGTTTATGATCGGTTACTATGG
>CANFWR010000128.1 GCA_947450865.1 Cytophagaceae bacterium | reverse complement strand
ATTCGAATAGTAAAATTGTGAACCTAGGCTCCTCCGCAAATATGCATTTCATCGATGCAAAAAAGCGACAAAGCAACCTAGATGATGCCAAGAAATACATTGAACTTGCTCACCAATTAGCCTGCCCATTTATCCGCGTTTTCCCGAATGATTTACCGAAAGACCAGGACGAAAAAGCAACGGTCGATACAATCATAAAAAGTTTAATTGAACTAGGAGATTTTGCGAAAAATAGCGGGGTAAAAGTCTTGCTAGAATCGCATGGAAAAGTCATCAAGAGCGACATGCTTTTGCACATAATGCAAGAGGCGAATCATGCGAATGTGGGGTTGGTTTGGGACTTCTTTAATATGTGGTCTATTACGAAAGAGCCCCCGGCACAGATGTATAATCGATTGAAAAAATACATTTTTCATACGCATATTAAGGATGCAATCTTGACGGATTCTGGCGAAACATATACACTTTTAGGCGAGGGAAATTCGCCTGTAAAAGAGGCATTGCATGCATTAAAAAGCGGGGGCTATACTGGTTATTATAGTTTTGAGTGGGAAAAGCTTTGGCATCCTGAAATTCAGGAACCTGAAATGGCGATTCCACATTATGCTAAGAACTTTTCTAACTATTGGAAATAAAGATGGGAACGAAAGAAAAACACACCTTCGATGCCATCGTCATCGGTTCCGGAATCAGCGGAGGTTGGTCAGCTAAAGAACTTACGGAGAAAGGCCTAAAAACGCTGCTTTTAGACCGCGGCAGAGATGTGAAACACGTCGTCGATTACCCCACCACGATGATGAATCCATGGGAATTTCCACACGGAGGACAAGCGACTTTAGAGCAGAAAAAGGAATACAAAACCGCCAGCAAGAACTTTATTTTTACCGAAGCCACCTCCCATTTTTTGACTAAAGACGGGGAACAACCTTACATCCAAGATAAACCATACGATTGGATTCAGGCGTATCAGGTGGGAGGTCGCTCACTCTTGTGGGGCAGACATACACAGCGCTGGAGTGATTTTGATTTTACCGGTCCGGAGCGTGACAGCTTTGCGGTCGACTGGCCCATTCGCTATAATGACATCGCGCCTTGGTACAGTTATGTCGAAAAATTTGTGGGGATTTCGGGCAATAAAGATGGCTTGGAAACCTTGCCGGATGGCGACTTTATTAAACCCTATGAGTTGAGTTGTGTGGAGAAACATTTTGGCCAAAAAGTGAGCCAAAAATACCCCGACAGACACGTCATCATCGCACGAACAGCGAATCTAAGTCAAGCCGATAAAATTCATACGTCTGTGGGAAGAAGCCAATGCCAAAATCGGAATCTCTGCGAGCGCGGGTGTCCTTATGGAGGCTATTTCAGCAGTAATTCGGCGACTTTACCGGCAGCATACCAGACTGGAAATTTAACGCTGAAAACCCATTCCGTTGCACATTCGATTATCTATGATGAGAAGAAAAATAAGGCGATTGGGGTGCGTGTTGTGAATGCACTTACAAACGAAATGGAAGAGTATTTTGCTTCGATCATCTTTGTGAATGCTTCGCCTTTGGCCACTAACTTAATCCTCTTAAATTCCACTTCGTCGCGCTTCCCCTATGGCCTAGGAAATGACTCTGGCATCTTAGGAACGCACATGGCCTTCCACAGTTACCGCGGCAGAATCACGGCAGAATACGATGGGGATTTGGACAAAACAACTTCCGGAAAACGGCCCACATCAGGCTACATTCCGCGCTTCAGAAATGTCTACAAACAGGAAACGGATTTCCTCCGCGGCTATGCGAGCAATTTAAGCGCCTCACGTATAGTGGAAAACGCGAACGATTTAGTAGGAGAGTCCTTAAAGAATTCCTTGCTCGCCCCAAAACTTGGCAACTGGCACATCAACGTGGGCATGATGGGAGAGACGATTCCCAAGGCCCATTCAACCGTCCGATTAGACTCACAGCTGAAGGACAAATACGGCATTCCACAGCTACGCGTTTCGATCGGATACGACGAAAACGATGAGAAAATGCTCAAAGATTTCCACCAGCAATTCACAGAAATGTACGAGGCCGCCGGCTTCCATAACATCCAACCGATCGACACTAAACGCCTACCCGGAAACGAAAACCACGAGATGGGTGGCGTCCGGATGGGCAGAGATCCAAAGACCTCGATGTTAAACGCCTTCAACCAATTACATCATTGCAAGAATGTATTTGTCACTGATGGCTCTTGCATGACCTCAACCTCTACGCAAAATCCATCACTTACGTACATGGCACTAACGGCGAGGGCGGTGGATTACGCGTTAAAAGAAAAAAAGAAATTGAATTTATAAATGGCAAGTATTAACCCACACATTCATTTCAACGGAAACACGGAAGAGGCTTTTGAATTTTACCGCTCCGTTTTAGGCGGATCATTTTCGCGCCTTATGCGATTTAAAGAATTGAATAATCCTGATTTCTCCTTCCCAGAAGAAGAGCAGAACAAGATCATGTTGATCCGATTGCCTAACAGTGGTGGGGGTTATTTGTCCGGAAGTGATGTGCCTAATTTTATGGGAGTGGTGAGCGAGGAAGAGAATAGAAGTAAGATTGTTATTACTGCCTCGACAAAAGAAGAAGCGGAGACTTTATTCAATGGTTTATCTGCTGGCGGTTCTGTAGAAATGCCTTTAGACGAAGGGCCTTGGGGTACTTATTTAGGTACTTTCCGGGATAAGTATGGGGTGGAGTGGATGGTGGAGTGTAGTCAATAGGCCGATTAGCGACCTTTTTCCACTTTAAATTGGAGGGCATCTAGATACATAATTCCCCAGATATGGCCGTCTAAATCTACAACTGTTCTTAGGTACATATATGCTTCTTGGACAGAAGGAGCAGTTTCTGTCCCACCAGCTACAACCGCTTGGGCGACTAATTCATCCACTTCCATCGCACTCGTGACAAGCAGTGTGTGAGATGAGTGATGCGCCGGCTTTGTCGCGTTAAATTCCCCGTGCGCATAAAAGAAGGTGGAAGTCTGTAACATCACATAAACCGCATCAGACCAAACAAAGCATTGTTGGCTTTCATCACTAAAAAGCGGGTTGATGCTAAAGCCCAATGCCATATAAAAAGACTTGGACTTCGTTAGGTTTTCAACTGGAAGATTAATGAACATTTGCCGTTCCATAGTAGCTTATTTATCCTTTAGGTGTCTATATAGCGCTTCTAACTTCGACTTCTGAGCCACTAGTGCTGCCCCCTGAATACTCGCTTTTTTAGCATCCCATAAAGCGGGCATGGAAACCTTGCCTCGCGAAAGGGAATACATCCAGCATAAATCGATGAAATTAATAAAGAGATTCGCTCGATAAAAAGTGGACGCCTTTTCTATTTGGAACCCGAGTTTTTGTAAGGTTCTATCGTTGAAAAAATACGATGTTCCCACGATTGTGACAGATTCAGAAACCTGCTTGTTTTCAATTAAAGAAATGAGCTGTAATAAGCCTTCCAAATGATAAGCGAGTAGCCTATTTCTCAATTCAATTCCGGGCTTGCAATTTCTTAAAACAAACAAATAATCAAAGCCTGTCCCGCTATGTAAATCGATCTGTTTCTCGTTCGCCATATAGCCTAAAAGCATGGGCGAATAATAGGTATATCCTCCCGTTAGCTTAAAAATAGGCGTATACAAAAATTGGCTGATGGGAACGTATAAAATGAACGCTACGTAAAAGAGTGGTTGATCTGAACCCTTTTCGATGATCAAAACCGCCAGAAAAAAACCAGCCAAAAGGAATAGAATGGATTCAATCCAGACTAAAGCTTTTGGCTGTTTGTAAAAGTCATTCATTCAACTATTTGTTATTCCAGCCATCGATAAAGCCGGCTTTGATTTGATCGTAATTGGAAATAAAAGAAACAATTAAGATTATCCAAAGAATTAACTTCCAATTGTTCTTTACTAATGTTTTCAAGTCAGTGATAAATTGATTCATATCCGTGATTTTAATGGTGAAATTAAACTCGTAGGGTTTAGTATCAGCCGCTATGGAGTATTCGGACAAATCTGTTTTCAAAGCCTCACCCATCACCTTTAATGAATGAAGACTGGGTTTCACTTCGTTATTCTCGATTCGTTGAATTGTTCTGAGCGTTAAACCGGTTTGTTCAGAAAGTTCTTTTTGAGAATAATTCAAACTTGTTCTAATCTCCTTAACTCTGGCACCAAATTCCATTTGCAAATATGATCGTTACTTTTTTATAATTATTGACAGCAGTGCGTCATTTAGACGACATTTGAGTGTTCATCTTAATTCTTCCAATCAACAAGTCAAATTAAAGCATTTGCCATTACAAAAAAAAGTTGATGCTTTAACGCTAAACCAATTGCCTTAAAAAATAATCTAAATCCTGAATTTTGGTTTCGATGATATCCCAGACAATATCATAATCAATACCGAAGTAATCGTGTATCAATTTGTCACGAGTTCCGGCAAGTTTAGACTTATTATTCGTATGCTGTAGGATGAAAGAGGTTTCAACAAGAATGTGTTGAACCAATTCGATATTAGAGGCTAACATTTTGAACCTCATTTAGAATATGAGGTCCAATAAACTTACTTAATGATTGAGTGGTAACTATCTCTACTTTTCTGCCAAAAATCCCCTCTAAAAAGAAGGACAGATCCATAAAATTGTCAAAGCTCTTTTTAGCTGGGTCAAAATCAACTAATAAATCCACATCGCTCGATTCCTTAATTTTCCCTTTGCTAAACGACCCAAAAATACCTAGGCTAGTTACTCCAAATAACTTTATCATCTCTCTGTTTTTAGAAAGTGCATTCAAAAGCTCTTTTTTCGTATGGATTTTTACCTGGTTCATTGCTCAAGCAAATTAGACATTAAAACCCTAGCTAACAAAATTGTCTTGATATTGAACCCCTTAATCCATGATAATAAAACCCGATGAAATTATTTATCTTGTCATTCTAAACCTCTCAAACCTATGAAAAAGCTATTTATTGCCATTCTAACCTGTTTGGCTTTCAACACCATCGCACAAGATGGAACGATTTATCCGCTAGATGCCCCTAAAGAGCCTAACGCGATTCCATTAAACACTGGGTCTGTAAAGGATCAGCCGGCGCCGGAAACATGGTTTCGCCAGTGGGGAGATCCGATGGCGCGGAATATTTCTACAGCTACGTTAACGCCTTTCTTTCCTGAAAAGGGTAAGGCAAATGGGGCTGCGGTCATTGTTGCGCCGGGTGGGGGATACCGTTGGCTTTCGATGGGAAATGAGGGCTGGGAGGTGGCTGAGGCTTTGGCCAAAAAAGGAATAACCGCTTTCGTTCTAAAATACCGCTTGTTCCCAACCCCAGAAAAATTAGACGACTTTACGGCATGGATGAACCGTCCACGTCCGGCACCGCAAAAGACAGACAGCACGGCAAAGAATACAAATCCAATGGCTCAAATGGATCTTTCAAATCAGTTAGAAGATGCCGAAGCTGCTTATGCCATGATTGTTAAAAATGCTGCAACATGGGGCATAGATACGAAGCGAATTGGTATGATTGGATTTTCTGCTGGGGCTGGTTTAACGATGCACGCAACGCTGAATTCTAAAACGATGAAGCTTGCCTTTATTGGACCAATTTACGGAGGAATGGGGCCCGTGAAAGTGCCAGCAGATGCGCCGCCTATGTTTAATGTGATTGCCTCTGATGACTTTTTATTTAACTCCCAGTTTGGGGTGATTGACTCGTGGTTCAAAGCGAAAAGACCGGTGGAGTTTCACTTATACCAAAACGGTGGCCACGGATTTGGCCTAGGCAATCCGAATAGAACAAGTAATAAGTGGTTTGATGCGTTTATCCACTGGCTAGATGTGAATAAGTTCTTGGCGGCGAAATAAGTTCAGTGAATGATGAACAAATTGGAACCCCTAACTAATTTCTATTTTAAAACTATTTTAGGTAATTTGTTTGATGAACAACCGATTTGAAAAACTATGAAAATTTTCATCCTATCCGTTATTGTTGCATTCTCCGGATTCGCACAAAACAGCTATAACCTGATCCCATTGCCTAAAGAAATCGT
>CANFWR010000127.1 GCA_947450865.1 Cytophagaceae bacterium | reverse complement strand
ATCGTCTGAGGCTTTCTTGCGCGATGTGGTTAAACTAAACTAACATGGGTCCTACTTTAATTTTATACGCGGTACCTTTTTTCCTTTTCACGGTCATACTTGAGTCCTATATCGTCTACAAAATGCACCGCGATTACGTGGAGGCGAAGGATTCGATGACGTCGATTGGCTTAGGTTTAGGGAATTTAGGCATTGGATTTGTGACGAAGGCCATCACATTTGGCGCCTCATTTTATGTGTACAATAACTGGAAATTGTTTGATTTAGGCCAAACATGGCCCGTTTGGGTGCTCGCCTTTTTTGGGGAGGATTTGACCTATTATTGGGTGCACCGCATCTCACACGTGATTCGTTTTTATTGGGCTTCCCACATGGTGCACCATTCCTCGCCTAAGTATAATTTAGCCGCAGCCTTGCGCCAAACCTGGACGGGAAATCTATCAGGCGGTTTTTTCTTCTGGCTTTGGTTGCCATTGATCGGGGTGCATCCATTTATCGTGATGTTTTTCCAACAAACGAGTTTATTATACCAATACTGGATTCACACGGAATTGATTAACAAGATGCCGCGTTGGTTTGAATATATCTTGAATACGCCGTCGCATCACCGCGTGCACCATGGAACGGATTTGGATTATTTAGACACAAATTATGCAGGGGTATTGATTATTTGGGATCGGATGTTTGGTTCTTTTGTGAGCGAAAATCAACGACCTCATTATGGGTTAACGAAGCAAATCGAAAGTTATAATCCGGCTAAAATTGCCTTTTATGAATGGGTTCAGATGGTCAAAGATGTGGCTAATGCGAAAAGTTTGAAAGGAGTCTTTGGTTATGTTTTCGGGCCTCCGGGTTGGAGTGAGGATGGAAGTCGATTAACGGTGACGCAAATGCGGGAGCAACAGAAGAAATAATGGAGACGATTAAAACGATGGCTGAATTCGCCGCAGCGGGGGAGCAGCCGGAATTTCTTTTTTGGGTAGGTTGTGCGGGATCTTTTGACGACCGACACAAGAAAGTGACCCGCGCCTTTGCGGAGATTTTGCAAAAGGTAGGTATTAGTTTTGCGGTCTTAGGAACCGAAGAATCGTGTACTGGTGATCCAGCTCGTCGCGCGGGAAATGAGTTTTTATTCCAAATGCAGGCCATGTCTAACATCGAGGTGTTAAACCTCTATGCGGTGAAGAAAATAGTAACGGCTTGCCCACATTGTTTTAATACCTTAAAGAACGAATACCCTACGCTAGGCGGGAATTATGAGGTGATTCACCACAGCCAGCTTTTGGCAGAATTAATCAGTTCAGGAAAAATAAAAGCCTCTGACGGTTCATCGTTAGAACAAGTGGCCTACCACGATTCTTGCTACTTAGGGAGAGGAAACGGGGTTTACGAGGCACCACGCGAGATAATTTCCGGATTAAAAAAGGAACTAATCGAACTAAAAAGTTGTAGGACAAAGGGACTCTGCTGTGGAGCTGGTGGTGCACAAGTATTCAAAGAACCGGAAACAGGTGGCGAGGACGTGCAAGTGAAAAGAGTCCAAGAAATGGTCGATTCTGGCGTCACGAAAGTGGCCTTAGCGTGCCCATTCTGCATGGTAATGGTCCAAGACGGCCTAAATAAAGTAGGCAAAGAAAAACACATCCAAGTAGTAGATTTAGCTGAATTAGTGCAGCAATCCATGTAATATATGTATTTACCCATTGAACAAATGCCCGATCATTCCCGCGTATGGGTCTATCAGGCGAACCGACCTTTTACGGCGTCAGAAACCCAAGCCATTCAGGACTATTTAGCCCCAGCCTTAACCCAATGGGCAGCGCACGGAGCTGGACTGAATGCTTCATTTGAGATTCGCTTTCAGCAAGTGATCGTCATCGCGGTGGATGAAACGGTGAATGCAGCCTCTGGCTGCTCTATCGATGCATCGACGCGTTGGTTTAAGGAGATGGGAGCTAACTTGGGAATCGACTTCTTCGATCGCAGCACCGCTGTGGTAGAAGGCGATGAACTTACCTTGATTCCGTTGACAGCGTTGAAAAACAACCCAGTGCTGACGCCTTCCACTCAGATTATTCCGTTGCAAACGGAATCTCTTGGTGCTTACCGTGAGGGCTGGCTTCAAGCCGCAAATACCACTTGGTTACAACGTTATTTCGCATAAGATGGCAGAGGATCTAGTCAAAATCGAGGGAACGCGCACAGAAAAATACGCGTCCTTATATCCCCAAATTCAATCGCTCCTGGCAGGAGAATCCGACAAATATGCTAACCTAGCGAACATCGCTGCGGCGGTGCATGAGGTGTTTGGCTTTTTCTGGGTGGGATTCTATTTAACGAAAGAAAATCAATTAGTCTTAGGGCCATTTCAGGGACCAGTAGCTTGCACCCGAATTCCATTCCATAAGGGAGTTTGCGGACATGCCTATACGACGAAAGAAACGGTTTTAGTGCCGGATGTGGAGGCATTCCCAGGGCATATTGCTTGCGCTTCTGCCTCGAAGTCTGAGATTGTTTTACCTGCGATTGTGAATGGAGAGGTCGTGCTTGTGTTTGATCTAGATTCAGATCAATTAGCGGACTTTTCTGAAGTGGATCAGCAAGGTCTAGAAAAAATAATTGAATTAATCGAGGAGTCTTGGACTTCTTGGGTCTAGGCTAATCTAGCAATCACCGTTTCACCACCCACCGGTTTATCGTCGATGTTTACACAGATTTCTGCGTCTAAAGGCAAATAGATATCGATGCGGCTACCGAATTTAATAAAGCCAAATTCCGTTCCCTGAACGACTGCATCCCCTTCTTTAGCATACCAACAAATACGCTTAGCTAAAGCCCCAGCAATCTGACGGAATAGCACTTCTGTTCCATTTTCATGCTTCACTACGTAGGTTGTACGTTCGTTTTCGGTGCTTGATTTCGGGTGCCAAGCCACTAGGAACTTGCCCGGGTGGTATTTGAAGTAGGAAACAATACCGGAGATCGGATTGAAGTTAATGTGAACGTTGATTGGCGACATAAAGATCGAAACTTGGCGGCGCGGACCTTGGAAATATTCTGTTTCGACTGTTTCCTCGATTACCACTACTTTGCCATCTGCCGGAGCGATGATGTTTTTAGGGTCTAGCACCGTGTGGCGCTTAGGAACACGGAAAAACTGCAAGATGATTAAGTAAAATAAAGAGGTAATAACCACAATGGTCTCTCTTACAAAGGCATTTTCAGGGAAGAAATATGCAACCAGGCCATTAATACCTAATACGATGAGTAATGAAGTGAATAATAGGGTACGTCCTTCTCTATGTAATGTCATGCGTTGAATGCTAAATAACCTTGTTAATTTACAAAATTAGTTATTTTTGGGGACGCAACCACAATTCTATGTTAAAAAAAGCGAGTCTGTTCCTTCTGTTTATTCTCCTAATCGGCTTTACAGCGCAGGCTCAGTTTATTAAGTGGCAAGAAGACAATGCCTCGAGTTTTTTGCGACTGAATGTAAACACCCACGAAATTTCGCGTTTCCGTCCAGAACATGGCTGGAAGGTTTTAGATACCTTACAGACGATTGATGTTGATTTTAGGGATATTAACCCGACATCGGAAGGAATTAATGAATTCCAAATTAATAAAGGCAATACCTATTACTTGACTATTCATTGTACCGGCCAGGTCTATGAATTGAACAAGACTACTTGGACGTTAAAGCGCTTAGATCAAACTTTTTACCGTGGTGCGAATTGCAAGAACAGTGTGTTCATGCGGGGAGATGAATTGTTTTCTTTTGGTGGTTACGGGTTTTATCGAACCACCAATATATTGACCAAATACGATTTTATTGGGCGTGAATGGTTGTCCATCGCGGCAGATGGCGATGTTCCTGGGTCAATCTTTGATGGATTATTTGGCTATTCGGTGAAAAAGGATCGATTTTATGTGTTGAGTACCGTAGCCATAAATGATACAGAGAAGAAAAATGCCTTTAATCGAGATTTTGGCATGTATGAATTTGATTTCTTTAATCAAAAGTTCACGCGTATTGGTGAGGTCAAGTTGCTAGAAATACGTGATTTTCTAATGACCAAGGCGGTAAAGCACTACTTATTTACCGGTCGTTATTTCATTATTCCTGATAAACCTAATGCAGATTATGCCTACGATACAATGCTTATAATTGATATAGAGGATAATTTCAAAGTCTATCAATGGACGAATCCGCATCGGGTGTATTTGAATTCCCATGGCGGTGAAGAAACTGAAAATTACATGCATGTGAAGGGCGATAGTATCTTGTGGGCGAGCCCGATTGAACGAAAATTGAACAATGAAATGGCCTTTTCTCACTTGCTCATTAGTCAGGTGTTGCGCGAGTCTTCTTATATAGGGACATTGGACGAAAGTCCTTGGTACGAAAAATTTTCGGTCGCTTTGATTTCAATCGTCTCCTTGTTTTTCGTGTTGTTAGGAATTCAATTCTACCGGAGTTACCAACGCAACAAACTAAAGAAATCGATTCGCTTTATGTTAGGGGCAAACGAACGATTATTCTTGGATTTCCTGCTCTTGAACTACGATCAAGGATTTGTGAATGGACATCAGATTATCGCCTTCTTTGGCAAACATAAAAGTTCTCCAGAATCGCAACGTCAGTTTAGAGCAAAGTTGATTGAGAACTTTACCAAAACCTTAGGTTTACTTTTTGTCGATGAAGAAATTCTAGATGTGCAACTAGATGAGCGGGATCAACGGATGTTTACCTACCGTCTGCAGCCTGGAATCTACCAAAAGCTGAAATCTCTTTAGTCCTTAAAGATGATGATGGGATCCGTTTCGATGGTATTGCTTTTATTGAAAGCATTATCCCGAATGAAAATTTTAAATTTCAAGGTGTCGTTCTTCGCCGTAAACTGCGGACTATATCCTTTGTAAAAAGCATACACGAATTGGGTAGAATAATCAATGCTACCTTCAATAGGTCCTGATTTTTGATTCGGTTTGAAGTTAAAATTCATCAAGCCGCCCAGTGCCGGTGTGAAGGTGATAGGAATAAAGACGCCATTCTTTTGCAACATGACCGCTACTTCGAAATTGCGAAAATCTTTGTATTTAATATCTGATTTTAATTGAGCATCGGTTAGTCCTAAATCTCCTTCTGCGTCTTGAAAGTTAATGCTCATAATGACCGAATCGATTTTCGTCGTTCCGCCAAAACCATCATTACTCGTTTTCGTGACCTTTTGAATCGATTTAAATGAAATTGCAGGTGTAGAGCTAAAGCTTGGTTCTTGTACACAAGCACTTAGACTTAGTAATACGATCGCTACAACTCCGATTAATTTCCGCATTGATTCATTCAATTTTCAACAGTAAAGTTAATGATTTGCGTTAATTTTGCGCTACATCAGGAAAAATCAAATGGATCAAACGATCGCACAGGAAAGGGAGAGTTTAAAAAGTCGGGTCTTGCACATGCAGGAATGCGAATTTGAGGCGCTTGCTTTGGATGTGTTTCGTTTTCAGTACGCAAATAATTCGCTATATCAGCAGTATGTTCAGCTTTCTGGTGTGTCGCCTGAAAAGGTAGACCATTGGACTCAGATTCCATTTTTACCGATTGAATTATTTAAAAATCATCAGGTGTTAACTGGTACTCAGCCTGTTTTATTCTCCTTCGAAAGTTCCGGAACAACCGGTCAAATCCCCTCCAAACACCCCGTTTGCGATCCCGGATTCTACCAAGCAATTTCCAAAATCGCCTTTGAGCGCGAATATGGTCCATTGAGCGATTACCATATTTTTGCCTTGTTGCCATCGTACCTAGAGCGCTCTACTTCCTCGCTTGTCTTTATGATGGATCATTTCATCAAAGCATCGGGGTCTGAGTTGTCTGGTTTTTATTTGAATCAGTACGAGGAGCTGGTGGAAGCTTTGCGGAAAGCTTTAGCGACGGATAAGAAAGTATGGCTGATGGGTGTGACCTTTGGTTTGTTGGATTTAGTGGATTCAGGGATTGATTTGACTTTCTTGCAGGAGCACAAAGATCGCTTGATCGTGATGGAGACGGGTGGAATGAAAGGTCGCCGGGAGGAGTGGATTCGTGATAAGGTGCATGCTTATTTACAAGAGAAGATGGGACTTGACTCAATTGCTTCT
>CANFWR010000126.1 GCA_947450865.1 Cytophagaceae bacterium | reverse complement strand
TTATTAGATCCACGAAAAGACGATAAACCGATGGTACAACCTGTCGCTTTCGATGCGAATGTTTCTCACTTTGTTAGCTTCTTAGACGAAGGTAAATCCATCTATCAATCTGCGAAATAATGTCTTGGGCAGCCTATTCTGGTGTAATGATCGCCACGGGATTGAAGTTTATTGCGGGGCCCATCACGGGTTTTAGCCTAGGCTTGACTTGGTATGAGACCGTGCTTTTCACCTGGCTTGGGGCGATGGCTACGGTAACGATCATTGTTACTTTAGGGAAAGCGATCTTGGGCTTGATTGCCAAATACCGAACCACCAAACCGAAGATTTTTTCAAAACGTATTCGCTATGCGGTGGATATCTGGCAACGTTTCGGAATGAAAGGAATTGCCGCGTTGACGCCTTTGATTTTCACCCCTATTGGAGGTAGTTTATTGTCCTTGTCCTTTAAGGTTCCGACGCCAAGAATTCTATTCTTAATGGGGATTTCCTCCCTTATCTGGGCCTTGATTTATGTGGCTGGAATTTATCAGTTGACATTCTTAAGGGATATGTTAGTGCATTAATCGTACTAGGCTCACGAAAGGCCACAAAAAAAGCCGGATAAACCGGCTTCTTTAAAATCTATGTACTGGGAGATTAGTTTCCTTGATTGATCGCTTTTCCTTTGAATAATTTCTCGCGGATGGCATTTGCTTTCACTTCTAGTTCTGGCTTCGCATCGTATGTTAATTTCGATTGAGCCGCTGCGCTGTCCGGGTGAACGCCATACACATACTCATCGCCTTTGTGTAGGTCTTTTTGTTTGATGGTATTGTTTTTTTGGTAATCACATGAAGTCGCTACCGCTAAAACCACTACTAAAGAAAGTAAATTTGATAATTTCATAAGGCTGTGTCAATAATTATTTGCAAAAATAAGGAATAGGTCATCGTTCGCCTAACTTTCCTCAATTTTTTTAATTTGATCCGCTAAAAAGTTCATTAATTCCTGGATATACGGCTTGCTGAAATTGAATTCGATGCCAGCTGTGGCATAAATCCTTTTCATAGGCTGTGTATATCCCAATGATAAGGCCGCGATGTATTGCTCAAGGGCTTTTTTCGGGTTTTGGCAATAATTACGCCAAACCGCCAGCGCCCCTAATTGCGCAATCGCATATTCAATATAGTAGAATGGTACCTCGAATAGGTGTAATTGTTTTTGCCAAATATTCGACCGCACCTCCGCTAATCCCGTCCAATCCGTCACCGAATCCGAGAATTTCGAAACGATTTCGTTCCACTTCTCTTCGCGTTGTGCAATTGAATGAGCAGGGTTCTCATACACCCAATGTTGGAAAGCATCAATCGTCGCCACCCAGGGAAGCGTTTCTAAGATGTCTTCTAGGTGTTTGATTTTGGCACGTTTCGCCTCTTCTGGATTCGTGAAATAATGTCCCCAAAGGTCCATTGTCATCAATTCCATGCTCATCGAAGCTAGCTCAGCCACTTCAGATGGGAAATTACGGAAGGAATTTAAGGCTAGGTCTTTGGTCAAAATACTGTGCACCGCATGCCCGCCTTCATGCAATAAAGTTACCACATCGCGCACCGTGCCCGCCGCGTTCATGAAGATGAACGGGTAGCCCGTCTCTTCTAATGGATAGTTATAGCCGCCCGGATTCTTACCCTTGCGCGAGTCTAAATCGAAACGATCAAGCGTCACCATTTCTTTCAGGCAATTGCCTAAGAATGGATCCATTTCGTCAAAAACGCCGATCGTTTTAGTCAATAATTCCTCTCCCGTTTCGAATGGTTTCAAAGGTCCACGGCCTAAAGGATCCACTGCCTTATCAAAAGGTTTCAAGGCATCCAAGCCCATCTCTTCTTTGCGCTTCGCCGCCGCCTCGTTCAATAAAGGAACGACCGTTTCAGCCACCGCCTCGTGGAATTCAAAACACTCCGCCGGACCGTAATCAAAACGACCTAAGCTCGCGAAAGCATAGTCGCGGTAGTTTTCAAAGCCCGCGTTCAATGCTACTTGATGACGTTTTTCGATCAAAGACGAATACAAATCATTCAATTCGTTTTTAATCGTTAATCGTTTTTGAACCATCGTTTGGTACACTTCTTCGCGTTCCGCGCGATCCGTGGATTCCAAAAGTGCCCCCGCCTGTTGCAAGGTTTTTTCTTCTCCTTTAATCGTCACCATCAAGGCGCCGGTTAAGGCCCCATAATTGGTTTCTAAATTCTGTAATTCCGTAAACAAGGGAATATTTTCTTCGCGGAAGATCTCGATCGCCTTCTTCATTCCGCGCAACATCACCGGGAATCCCGTTTCCGTTAGCTCGTTTACGTATGGACTTTCGATCACTTTCTTGTTCCAAGCGTCGTCGAAAACAGAGGCATTAGGCATAATTTCGTTGACAAACTGCGCGTAACTCGTTTGCAAAGTTTCGTTTTGGTTATCGCAAGACATTTTGATGTAGCGCCACGCGAAGTTTTCCGATAGGTAGGATTCTAATTCGGAGCGGTTCGTGCAAAAATTACGTAAATCAGCAATGCTGGAGATTTCCGTCGCACTCAACTTTTCAAAATAAGGTAATACCGATTCCCAGGTACTCAACTGAAAATCAGCCGGCAAAAATGTTCTCTGTCTCATATTAATCTAAGTCAATCACCACGCCAGCACTCAATGGATGCGCCACGCAGGTTAAAATAAAGCCCTTAGCGATTTCGCCTGGGGTTAAGCCGTCTTCCTCGTCCATTCCCACTTTTCCGCTTTGGCATAGACCCATACAAGCCGTACACATGCCTGCTTGGCAAGAATAGGGGATGTCTAAGTCGGCCTCCAAAGCCGCCTCTAAAATAGTTTCGCTCGGCTGAACGGTAATTTTATGTTCTTTCCCTTCGTAAATCAGGGTTACTTCCTGCGTTTGTAACGAGCCATCCTCTTCGGCCTGCTCCATCTCTTCACTGGCCACCACCCCAAAAGATTCCTGGTGAATTTGACCCGCCGGCACATCAAACATCGCTAAAGATGATTGCACCTCCGTCATCATTCCTTGTGGTCCGCACAGATAATAATGCGCAGATGCGATGTCCAAGCCTAATTCTTGTTTTAAATAATAGACAATCGAAGCCTGGTTAATTCTACCTTTCAATCCCGGCCAATTCGCAGCTGGTTGAGAAATAACGTGTAATACTTTAAAGCGATTAGCGTGCAAAGATTCCAATGAGTCTAACACCTTTTTAAAGATAATTTGATCCTCATGACGAGAACCGTAGATCAAATGGATTTTCGACAGAGGTTCGCCGTGTAGGATCGTTTTGATCATCGACAATAAGGGCGTGATCCCTGAACCTGCGCCCACGAAGACGTAGTTTTTCGCAGCTTCAGGACTGGCTTCCAGGGTAAAATTTCCCATCGGCTCCAAAACCTCCAGGCTATCACCTTCTTTCAAGGTGTCGCACAAGAAATTAGAAACTAAGCCTCCCTCGATGCGTTTTACCGTGATGGCTGGAGACATATCGGTCTTCGAAGAGGACGATAAACTATAACTTCTGCGGACTTTTTTGCCCTCGATTTCGGGGATGACGGTTAAAAACTGGCCAGATAGATAATGCAAGGCATCGTGAATCGGTTGCCAAAAATGGATCGTCTTCGTATCGATCGTCTCTTCCGTAATTTCTTTAATTTTTAAATGCATATTAATCGCTGCTAACGGGTTTAATCCAAGCTATCGCACTCGGTCTGCTTTCATTGTGCAGTCTGTCGAAGGCTGTAACCGTAAATCCATAACCCGGTTTAAGGTCATCTTGTTCCAAAATTAATTCATTTGCCTTCCCTTTGTACACGATATTGCTCGGGTCCTCCAGGTATTTTTTGTCTTGTTTAGGGATTCGGTAGACCACGTAGTAGGCCACCGGATCTTTATCATCCGATTCCTCGCCAGCTTGCCAGGTCAGTTTTTTATTCGCTAAAAAAACCTGTGTAGGCGCATGCGGGGCAATACTGTCGAGCCACGGAGTGGTAGGTAATAAAGCGGGATGGGCAAAATAATTCGAGCGAAGTGTGTCTCGAAAGCCTTTCATATTTTTAGTTAGCGAAGTGGAGCTGTAAAAAATTAATCCTTCGCCTTGAGACATACTTCGGCTAATCTCCACCTGCTTTTTCATCTCTTTGTTAGACCACATATCCCCTAAATGATACGAAGCCATCCCAAAATAAACGGGTTTCCCGTAGGAATGCGCGTTCCACCAATCCGCCAAAGGCTTGAATGGGGCAACTCGATGCGCCGTGTCCCAATACAATTGCGGCGCGATATAATCTAACCAACCCTGCTTTAACCAATAATCCGTATCGGCATATAAATCGTCATAGGATTGCAAACCTTTCACCGTAGGCGATCCATTCACCGGATCGGACGTTTTATGTCGCCAAATCCCAAAGGGACTAATTCCGAATTTGATTTTCGGATTGGTCTTGCGAATCGTCTCAGAGATTTCCTGAATCAGCGCGCTGGTATTGCGACGTCTCCAGTCTGCCTTTGACTCACCTACATGCCGGTACTGCAAGTACGTTTCTTCATCATTCAATTTTGATTTCGGATCAGGATACGGATAGAAATAATCGTCAAAGTGAATCCCATCCACGTCGTAATTCAAGATAATATTTCGCACTAATCCGGCAATATAATGGCGCGCCGCCGGTATCCCAAAATCAAACAATAACTGCCCATTATAGGTCAGCAGCCACTCCGGATGTTTTCTGGCCACGTGTTCTGAACTCAATAAGGAGCGCGATGACATCGAAGCGCGATTCAGGTTTAACCACGCGTGAAATTCCATTCCCCTCGCATGGGTCTGATCGATCATAAACTCCAAAGGATCGTAATAGGGACTAGGCGCCTGCCCTTGTTTTCCAGAAAGGTAAGTCGTCCAAGGTTCTGCACTTTTCGCGTAGAGCGCATCGGAAGCTGTTCTTATTTGGACAAAAAGTGCATTGATTCCCGTTTTCTGATGGGAATTCAATAGATCGATAAATTCGGTTTTTTGCTTCGCCCCGTCGTAATTACGCGGGCTAGGCCAGTCGATGTTTTGGACGGTTGCCACCCAAACTCCCCTCAACTCGCGTTTAGGTCCCTGCGCTTGCAGGCCGCTGATAAGTAGACTAAAAAATAGGAGGAAAATTAGGCGCATCATTCGGGATGCAATTTACCTAAAAATGGGCAATTAGGCTTTCTCGATTGAAAATAAATAGCCTACGCCCTTCAATGTTTTGATGTAATATTCTGGGATTTTCTCGCGCAATTTACGAATATGTACATCCACGGTGCGTTCCACTACGAATACATCTGATCCCCAAACCTTCTCCAATAACTCATCGCGATTGAAAACCTTGTTCGGGTTCTTCGCTAAGAAGGAAAGTAATTCAAATTCTTTTTTGGGCAAAATCAATGCGCGGCCCTGGAATGTCGCGGCATATTGCACGCGATCGATCACTAGATCGCCAATGGAAATCACATCATTTTTTGATTCGGGAACCGCAACTTCTCGTGTTAAAAGGGCATTGATTCGGCTAATGAGCGCGCGTAATTTGATCGGTTTTACGACATAATCAGTTGCTCCGCTCTCAAAAGCAGCTATTTCAGTATACTCTTCTCCGCGTGCCGTTAGGAACAGGATGAGTGTATTTTTGAATTCGGGATTTGATTTGATTTGGCGGGCTGCTTCGATACCATCCATTTCTGGCATCATCACATCCATGATAATCAAATGGGGTTGGAAAGATTTAGCGGCAGCGATGGCCTCTTTTCCGTTCGTGGCTTTTGCTAAAAGAAAGTTTTCTTTTAGTAAATTGTATTCCAATAACTCCAAAATGTCTGCATCATCATCTACGAGTAGAATTTTGAATGCTTTTGAGGTTTGTGCCATAGGTTTTGAACGGATTACCTCACAAATATAGAAATATGTATGTTACGGAATTGTTAATTTATTAATATGTCAAACAACATTGCTTACTCGTCCCGTTTATCTAGCGCCCTTTTGTCGATGGCCTTGATTATTGCAGCGGCCTACGTATTACAGGACCTCTTAATTTTGCTTTCTTTTGCCCTTGTCTTGTCCTTATTATTATTGCCTGCGAGTAAGTTTATGGAGGCCAAAGGTTTTCCCCGCGCCCTCGCCATCTTCATCGCCAT
>CANFWR010000125.1 GCA_947450865.1 Cytophagaceae bacterium | reverse complement strand
TAAAAATATGCGAAAACTCACTTATTTGATTTTACTTTTAGGTGGGTTTTTTTCTGTGGCTGCGCAGTCTGAAGAACTGATGGTGGACGGGATGCGCGCCTACATGAAGGAGGATTTTGGCGAGGCGATTCTTGTTTTTGAGAAACTCGCTAAGGTTCAGACGCAGGAGCCGGCGGTCTTTTATTATTTGGCCAAAAGCTACCTCGCCGACAAACAACTCACCTCAGCTAGAACAAACGCAGAAAAAGCACACCTATTATCTCCCTATTCCTTCGATTATGGACTTTTATACGGAGACCTACTTTTAGCGAACAAGGAATACAAAAATGCATTAGCCTGTTTCGAAAATCTCCTAGCCTACGATGATCACCGCTTTGATAACGAGCCTGATATGATTCGGGTAAAGCAATTTGTCTTTTTATCAAAAGGCGATGAGGCTAAAGAATTGGCCGATAAAAATGCTTATTATCTACAAGCGGCGAATCTAGGACCCGTTCAAGAAGAGCTTTGGGTGCGCATCATTCAATTAGATTGGGAATTAAATCGAAAAGAGGCGGTGGTGGAGCACGCCCTAGAAGCGCTGGATAATTATCCGCGCATGGCCCCATGGTGTTATCCGATTTTAGGGGATGCCTACCAGGCTTTAGGGAATAATTCCGCGTCGGATGCAGCTTTTGATAAAGCCTTAGCGGCTAATCCAAAGGATGACCATGTGCTGAATAATTACAGTTATTTCCTGTCAATCAGAAAAGAGAAATTGGCCTTAGCGGATTCGTTATCTGCCCGTTTAGTTGTGGATCACCCGCGCAACGGTACCTATTTAGATACCCGCGCTTGGGTTTTATATGAACTAAAACGCTATCCAGAAGCGCGCGTTGCGATGGAGGCCGCTTTGAAAGACAAAGAAAATGCCTCTGCGACTTTGTGGGAACATTATGGCGATGTGCTTTTTCGATTGAAATTAGTGGATAAAGCGCTAGACGCTTGGAAAGAAGCGCTTCGCTTAGATCCGGCCCGCGAATCTGTAGATAAAAAGATTCGATTGCGTCAAATTCCCGAAAATTGAGCTATTTTTGTTACCAAAATTCCTCCTTATGCGGATTCTTTTCAGTCTTGTTCTCCTTTCCCTTCTAGGCGCCTGTGCTCCTAAGGTGACGGTGGCTCCGACGAATTCCGTTCAAGTGGACACCATTAAGGTAGATTCTGCACCCGTGGCAGCACCCGTGGCCCCTGTCGAAATAGTGGATCAACAATCAGCTTCTGACGATTTGAATTTCACCTATTTGAAGGCGAAATCGAAAGTGATGTGGAAAACGCGCTCGAATACGGACAATTACATTGTGGATATTCGGATGAAAAAAGATAGTATCATCTGGGCGAACATTTCCGTATCGATGATTTCAGGCGCGGCGGTTTTATTCACGAAAGACCGTGTTCAATTTTACCACAAGATTAATAACGAATACACGAATTTAACCTACGATAGTTTGAGTACCAGTTTGGGCTTTAAAGTGAGCTACGATTTGATCCAAAACATGATCGTGGGGAACCAACCTTACAAGAAAAACAATACGCGCCGCGTGGTTCGCGAGAATGAAAACTTCTTGATAAAACAGCAAGAGGGACACGTGGAGATAAATAATTGGGTAGGCCCTAATCGGAAGTTGAAGAAATTGTCTGTGAATGATCTTCCTTCATCGAATAAAATGACCTTGGATTACGAGGATTTTGCGACCTTGAATTCAGCCATTTTCCCCTTTTCGAGTTCGATTACACTAGATGTGAAAAACAAAGAAAATCAGGTGAATCAGACCTTGATAACGATTAAATATTCTAAAGTAGAGTTGTTAGATACGCCTTTGGAATTTCCTTTTAAAGTACCTGCCAAACTATTAAAGCCTTGAAATACCTTTTCCTTCTATTCGCGTTCCTTTTAACAAGTTCATCTTTCGCTCAGACAGATAAGAAAGCTGCTTTAGAGCAGCAGAAGAAAGATAATTTGTCCAAAATCAAGGAGCTTAATTCCATCATCTCTCGAACATCTAAAAAGAAAAAGGCTTCCCTAGGAAAACTGAGTGTTTTGAAGGAGCAGATTGGGGTGCAGAAAAAGCAGATTACGGTTTTAGAACAAAATCAACAAATCTTAGCAGAGGAGGCTCAAAAATTACGGAATGAAGGCGATGTGCTGAAGGCAAAATTAGAACGCCTGAAAAAGGAATACGCCTTAATGATTTATGAGGCCCAAAAAACGTCATCCGTATACAATAAGATGAGCTTTTTATTGCTCTCGAACGATTTAGGAGAATTTGTGCGGCGATTTGATTATCTACGTCACTATTCTGCAAATCGCAAAAAGCAAGCAGATTTGATCTTTAAGACCCGTCAAGATTTAATGACGAAGGAGCAAAAGGTGGTCTTTAAGAAACAGGAAGAGAAAAAGGTTATTGTGGAGAAAGAAGGAGAGAAGAAGAAATTGGAAGTTCTGAAGACCAAAGAAGATCAGGTAGTTACCGTCTTAACTCAACAAGAGAAAAAGTTAAAAATTGAGTTAGAGAAGAAGAAGTTATCCGTTCGGAAATTGGATAATTTGATTGCCGGTATCGTTCAAAGAGAGATCCAAAAAAGTATTGAGCGGGAGCGCAAACTTCGCCAGGCCCGCCAAGTGAAGAAAATGGACGTGGTCAAGCCTGCTTTGCCAGAATTGAAGAAAGGGGAGACGACGAAAATTTTAGCGGAGAGAGAAACGGAGAAAAAAGAGTCACCTAAGGAAGAGAAAAAAGCGGCAGTTGCAGAAGCGAAGAAGCCAAAAGCGGAGCCAGCTCCAGCTCCTGTAGTTGAAGAGAAGAAAATCGAAAGCAATACTTATTATATGAATGCGGACGAAGCGAAATTAGCAAGCTCTTTCGCTGCTTTGCGTGGTCGCATGCCATTTCCGGTTCCATCTGGATTTATTTCGGATCACTTTGGCGTACATAAACATCCTCTTTTAAAAGGCGTGATGATCAATAATAATGGGATTGACATCCAAACATCACCGGGTTCACCCGTGCATTCCGTTTATGATGGTGTGGTGCAATCGGTCGTGAATATTCCAGGTATCAATATGGTGGTGGCTATTCAGCACGGGGATTATTTCACCGTATATAGTAAACTAGCGAATGTTTCTGTGAGTGTAGGAACGCGGGTACGAACGGGTCAACGCATTGGTTCTGTTGCCTCAGATGAGGATGGAACGGCTGAGATTAATTTCCAGGTTTGGAAGAATACGGTACGCCAAAACCCAGAATCCTGGCTTCGTCGCTAGATTGAATACGAAACTTTTAGGCTGATATTACGACCTTGGTCGTCTGCATAGTAACGGAAGCGGTTCAAGTAATCGCGGTAAGCCGCGTTCAACGCGTTCGAAACACGAAGATTTATATCAAATCGACGCATTTTAATCCCCCAATTTAGGTTAACTAAAAAATAGCCCGCTGGCGGAGCCGCATAATCGGATCCTTTTTCCACCCTCGTCTGCTTGGATACTTGGGTGATGCCTCCACTTACATAGGCATTATTCTTCTTGAAAGCATAGCGAACGAGGTACTCAAAGCGGTCAGCTGGAATGTTGACCATGTACTGATCATTTTGGGTGTCAAACGCCCGGACCAAACTCGTCTTTTGTTGGATGGAAATGCGAGGGCTCACCATATAGGTCGCTTGAAAATCAAGCCCTTGGAAACGCGCATCTATTTGCTGATAGGTGAAAATGGGAAAAACCCCTCTGACGGTGGTGGCATAAACGGCGACGCCGTTCACGACTTCAGGTCTCAGGTAAATGAAGTTGTGAATCTGATTCGAATACAACCCGAGTTCAATATCCCAGCGCTCCGGTTTAAAATTAGTGCTAAGGCTGAAATTCGTTCCCGTTTCTCCCTTTAAATTAGGGTCGCCTATCTCGTAGGCCCCAGCGCCGTGGTGAACCCCGTTTGAGAATAACTCATTTGCTCCGGGTGCCCGAAAGGCACGTGAAATGGTTAATTGAGATTCAGTTTCAAGATTCCAATGGTATTTAAAACCGATGCTTCCGGAAAATCCAGTAAATACGTGTTTATTCCTTAAAATAGTGGGGGAGAAATTCGCTTTAGGGCGATGTGTTTCAATCTCTTTAGTATCATAGCGAACACCAGCCTCGAATTCCCAACGCTCTGTTGTTCTCCGCTCGATAGCAAAAACGCCGGCATTTTGCAGAGAATAGTTCGGGAGTAGGCTGGTGGTTAAAGTGGGGTTTTGGACTTTTTGGCCTGAAGTAATATTACCTTGATCTAAGTAGGTGAAACCAGCTTGTCCCTTCCAACGTTTATTCGTGTTCGTTTCATCATAAAGTAATTCACCACTATTAGTATTTAAATTAAACCGAAGGGTATTAATGTTCTTACCAGCTCGGAGTACATCTAATTCCCAGCGTTCGTCTGACTGAGTCGCAGCCGTTGCTCGTAGGGTAGCGCGGTTCGGGAGGTGATAGTAGGCTTTGATTTTGGCCAAATCATGCCAAACATCCTGGTTAGGGCGATCAATTGTGCGGATAAATTCATCCGGGGTAAAGGCCTGTAAAGGTCGATCGCGCGCAATAGATCGTTCTAAATCGGAAATATTACCAATATGTGAGCCTTCATAAATACCTATAACTGTGTGGAATCGGCTGATAAATACATCAGTGCCCCAACGATTCGATTTATAACCTAGCGCAAAGGAAACGTTTTCCTCCTTAACGCCCGTGTTACTTAAATAGTAATCAGCCGTCTGCACATTTCCACCATCTTTCAAAGTACCCTGCACACGCCATCCCCAGCCTTTATTACGAGGAATTCCACCTTCTAAAAGACCAGATAACACGCCTTGCCTGCCATTACTGAAATAAATACTTTGGATGGAACCGTGAATGGCAGAGCTGTCCGGAAGTGCATCAGGTTCTAGCATCACTATACCACCAATGGCATCGCCACCGTACCGAAGACCACCTGGTCCTCTGATCACTTGAATGTTTTTCGAAACAAAAGGGTCGATTTCTGGAGCGTGCTCACTACCCCAGTTTTGGCCTTCTTGTCTCACTCCTTGATTTAAAATAATTACTCGGCTGGAGTGCAGGCCGTGAATCACCGGTTTAGAAACCGAACTTCCCGTTTGAAGACTTTGAACGCCGGTTAAGCCTTTCAACATCTCACCTAGGGATAATCCGTCTTTCTGAGCTCGTTCTTCCTCACTTAATGACGTGCTTGATTGTGAAGTAATTTCTTGTTTTCTTCCTTGGACGAACACCTCTTGCAAATGTTCATCGTGTGTGCTTAAAAGAAAATCTTCTTCTTTTTCATCCTCTAGATTGATGATTGTCTCGATCGGATCAAAGCTAGCCATCTGACAAACTAAGGTGTATTTACCAGGACATAGATCGCTTAAAATGAATTGCCCTTTTGCGTCTGAAATAGTCGCTTTATTTAATCCTTTGATGTATACATAGGCACCTGGGACTTTTTCCTTATTCTCTTTAGAGGATACAATGCCCTTTAAGGTACAGTGGCAATTCGTTTGAGCGAAGCCATTGAAAGAAAGGAATGCCAGAAGAATTAAAAGGTATTTCATGTGACTAATAGGGTTTAAAGATAGGCTAAAACGGCCTTGAATGCGAATCTTCTTAGGCCTAAACGATTAATCGCATTTCTGTGGCGATGAATGCGCTAATTGTGTCTATAAAATTTTGTTTAATCTTTTTTGAAATTTTTTAAACAAATTATTTGTTTTGTTTAATCTTTTTATAAATTTGTTGAACAAAATAGATGATCAATATGACAGCTCTTGAGTTTACATACCAAATAGGCACTTTTTCGAAGTTTTTGCGCCCTTTCGCGTTGCGTTTGACTAAGGATGGAGATGATGCGAACGACTTAGTTCAAGATACCTTAGTGAAGGCTTTTACGAATCGGGATAAATACCAGGATGGAACGAACTTAAAAGCGTGGTTATTTACCATTATGAAGAACACGTTTATTACGCAATACCAACGTATGGTACGTCGTAATACGTTCATTGATACAACAGATAATTTACACTTCATCAACTCAATGGAATCACTGCAGGAAAATACTGCAGTGAACTCCTTTATCAGTGAGGATATTCAATCCGCCATGGCAAAAATCGACTCCATGTACCGCGTACCTTTCATGATGTATTTCGAGGGGTTTAAGTACCACGAAATTGCAGAGGAATTAGACCTTCCAATTGGTACGGTAAAAAATAGAATTTTTATGGCAAGACGTGATTTGAAGAATCATTTACACATGTATGCTTAAGTTTTTATAATAGGTTTTGATTAGTTTTTTGGTTAACAGAAGGAAGTTAAAAAGCCAGATTTTATCTGG
>CANFWR010000124.1 GCA_947450865.1 Cytophagaceae bacterium | reverse complement strand
TAAAAATACGTAATTACTTTAAATTTACGGGATTCATTACATAAAATGTATATGTGGGAGACAGAAATCCAGTCTTTTGGCGATTACTTAAAAATAGAGCGTGGCCTGTCTAAGCACTCCCACGAAGCCTATTTGCGAGATATCCAAAAACTGGAAACCTATCTAGCTGTATCGTCAGTGGCAATCGACCAAGTAGGTGAATCCCATATTTTGGCCTTTTTAAAAGACCTACACTCCTTAGGTATCGAAGCAAGTACCCAATCGCGTACCCTATCTGGCATCCGTGCCTTTTTTCAATTTCTGGTATTTGATGGCACCCTAAAAGCGGATCCTACTGTACATGTAAAGAATCCCCAAATGGGCCGCAAATTACCCGACACTCTCTCTTTCGACGAGATCACAGCCATCCTAGATCAGGCAGATCTCTCCAGTCCAGAAGGGGTACGAAACCGTGCGATGCTCGAATTTTTATATGGTGCAGGATTACGCGTTTCGGAACTGATTGGCCTGAAAAGAGAAGATATCTATGAAGATCAAGGCTTCATCAAAGTGCGCGGGAAGGGCGATAAAGAACGGCTAGTCCCAGCAGGCCGCGATGCATTCAAGTATTTGAATCTGTATCTGGAATCAGTTAGACCCTCCGTACCCGTTAAAAAAGACGCCACTCATTTAGTCTTCCTAAATCGCCGTGGCTCCGGCTTAAGTCGTGTGATGGTTTTCTTGATTTGTAAAGATCTTGCCGCAAAAGCATGCATAAAAAAGGTCATTAGCCCCCATACCTTTCGCCATTCATTCGCAACGCATTTAATCGAAGGTGGAGCAGATTTACGCGCCGTTCAAGAGATGCTCGGGCATGAATCAATCTTGACGACTGAGATTTACACGCACTTGGATCGAGCATATTTGACTCAGATGGTGCAGGATTTTCATCCTTTTTCAAAGTTCAGAGAGCAAAGTTCAAAGTTCAAAGAGTAAAGTTTAAATTGTTTTTTTTATCAATTGATTGATAGAGGTTATCAGTTGTAAAATGGATTTAAAAAGGTGGCGGGTGTAGTTTTATGAAAAAACACCACTATGTCATACTCAAATATTGTCCAAGAAAAGGCATTTCAATTTTCTTTGCATCTAATACCTATTTGTATAAAACTATCAAATGAAAAAAGAGAATTTGTTTTGTCAAAACAACTCTTAAAATCCAGCACATCCATTGGAGCTAATTTGGAAGAAGCTATTGGAGGCTTTTCTAAGAAAGATTTTCATTATAAAATTTCTATTTCATACAAAGAGGCAAGAGAAACCCGCTATTGGTTGAAATTGCTCATTGCGTCCGATTTAATTCATATCGAAGATGGCAATCTGCTATTAGAAGAATTAGAAGAGATTCTTAAAATTTTAGGACGTACAATTATAACTTTAAATCAAAAGAATTCAGCCTAATTTGCCCTTTGTTATCTGAACTTTGCTCTTTGAACTTTGGTCTTTGAACTTTGCTATTTGTCCTCCGGGAAAGGAATAAACACAAAATTCGTAAACTGCCCATCCACCACAAAAAGACAAGCGAATTCTTCTATATCTTTAAAATTTTGCACGAAAAGCTCCATATTTTCTTCTGCAATTAGTTTGCGTTGTACAAATTCTTCCATCATCGATGCGTGGTAGTTCCACTTGTTTTCGTGCAGTTCGCCTACGCCGATTAGTTTTTGGCCGATTTCGATGGGGCGCTGGGAGGTCACAAAGATGGGAAAATCCGAGAATCCACGCTTTTTGATTTGGTAAGATGCTTCTTTCAGGGCATCTGCTACCTTGATGAAATCAGAGGAGATGAGTCCTAAGTATTTTCCGTTTAAATCTGGGGAATTAGGGGCATTCGATAGGGCGGTGTAATCTTCGATCATAATTTAACTCTTACTTAGTAATAATAATTGGATGTCTTTGACCGGTTTGTGGAACAATTTTCCGGTGCTCGGTTGCGTTACGAATCCTCGGTAACAGAATACCCCTTTCATGAAGGATTTTCCTTGCCAAAGCATTTCTTCCACTCCCCCCGTCTTTCCCGCTTTCAAGATGAAGGAGGTCATCAGGTTGCTGATGGCTAAACTTGAAGTGTGGGCTACTAGAGAAGGGATATTGGGTACACAATAATGTGTAATACCGTATTTTTCAAATGTGGGGTTTTTGATCGTGCTAGCCACAGAAGTCTCAAAACAGCCTCCTTGGTCAATACAAACATCCAAAATCAGCGTTCCCGGATTCAGCTTGCTGACCATTTCCTCGGTCACAATGCAAGGGGTAATCCCGCTGTCTGAACGCAAGGCTCCCACGATGATTTGGGCATCTTGTAAAGCTTTAGCTAGGTTTTCAGAATCAATCACCTGAGTGACAATAGGGAAACCGAGCGCCGCTTTTAGGCGTTGTAACTTGTAAATGTCTTTGTCGAATACTTGGAACTGAATGCCTGCGCTCGCTGCCGCTCGCGCCACTTGCTCCACCACCTGACCCGCACCTAAAAGCACTAGATTACAAGGAGGAACGCCTGTGACATGTCCTAAAAGCAATCCTTTTTTCTTTTGAATCAAATCGGTGGCAATCGGTAGGATCAATTGGCCAGCGATTTCCGCCATTATTTTAATGAAAGGAAATCCGCCACCATTGTCTTCGACGAATTCTAGGCCGATGGCCAACAGTTTTTTGGCATTCATTGCATCGATTAACTCGGAGGATAAATGCTGGTAAGAGGCACTAGAAATAAAGGTTTGACCTTCCTTCATGCGCGCGATTTCGGCGATGGTAGGAGGGGTAATCTTTAACGTCAACGCACTTTGCCAAATCATCGCCACATCCTCGCTCACAATTGCTCCGGCTAACAAATAGTCTGAATCGCTGAACCCTGCGCGTTCTCCCGCACCTTTTTCGATCACGATTTCGTGGCCATTATTGGTTAATAAGGCAACGGCTTGTGGGCTTAAAGAAATGCGGTTTTCGTTGGAATCGGATTCCTTTGGGATACTAATGCGGATGCTTTGGGCATTCTGCTTTGTCCATGCCATCGCCTCTAAAGGCGCGATGCCTTGCTTAGAAAGTAAATCCTGAAAAGGATTGTGCTCTAATATCTTCGCCATACAACTTCTAATTTACGGTGCGCGTCATCGACGTGGGAGACGTTTAGTTCCAGATGTTCAAAGGTCCAAAATTCCTCCGCCTGCTCCGGCCACTCCACTAGACACAGATGTCCAGAATCTAAATATTCTTCTAATCCGATGTCAAAAGCCTCTTGAGCGTTCTTCAATCGGTATAAATCAAAATGATACACGGGATTACCTTTACCGTCCACATATTCATTTACGAGTGAAAAGGTAGGACTTTGGACGGATTGTACCACCCCTAACTGCTGGCAAATCTCCTTAATTAAGGTCGTTTTTCCAGCACCCATTTCCCCTCGAAACAGCCATACATTGGGGTAGTCTTTCGTCTCGCGAAGGAGGCTAGCCGCTATTTCGGGTAATTCAGTGATGCTGTATTTATCCCAGGGTCTCATAGTTCGATATCCCCTAATTGTGGTCTGATGAGTATTTCTTCCAAAACCGTAGACGGATGCATTGTGTAGGCCGAATAAATCGTCGATGCCACATCGTCTGCTGGAATAAATCGAGATTCTGGCAATTCTACTCCATCCCAAGCTGGCGTCAAGGTGGCACCTGGTAAGATGGCTGTCACTTTGATGCCTTGCAACTTTGTTTCCTCGCGCAAAACCTTAGTGAAGCCTAATAAGGCAAACTTACTGATGCAATAAGATCCACCCGCAGTATAGGCCGTAATCGATGCAGTAGAGCAGATGGTAAAAATGTGACCAGATTTTTGAGCCTGTAATGTCGGTAAAATGGCACGTGTCAAATGATAGGCGCTATAAAGATTAGCCTCGATTTGACGTTCTAAAACGCCATCCTCCTCGTTTTGGATTTGACCCGGCATAAAAAATCCGGCATTGTTAATCAGTACATCGATGGTTTTGGTTTGGCCCAAAACCCATCCAGCAAAGTCCTGGCATTGTTTTTTATCGCTCAAATCCGCTACAAACGTATGTAATAAAGGCGAATTGAATTCCGTTTCGAGGTCCTTTAATTTATCGCCTGTTCGCGAACAGGTAAACACGGTAAATCCTTCTGAAAGGAATTTTTTCACTAACGCTTTGCCAATTCCTTGGCTACCCCCACTAATTATTGCCGTTTTGTTCATTATCTTTGATAAATATCGATGTGTAATATACCAATCAGATGTCAAAATTAGGCAAATATTTAATCTTCCTGGGTAAGCTTTTTACAAATCCAGAAAAATTTCGGGTTTATCTCGCCTTGACATTTCAAGAATGTGTGGACATCGGTATTAATTCGGTGTTGATTGTGGCGATTGTGTCTTCCTTTTTAGGAGCTGTGACTTGTGTACAAACAGCGGCGAATATGGATAATCCCTTTGTTCCGCAGTATATTATCAGCTTAATTGTTCGGGATTCGACCATTTTAGAGATGGGACCTACGATTACCTGTGTCGTTTTAGCCGGTAAAATTGGATCTAACATCGCTGGTCAATTAGGGACGATGCGCATTACGGAACAAATCGATGCACTAGAAGTGATGGGGATTAATTCTCGTTCGTATTTAGTGTTGCCTAAAATCATCGCTGCGATGATTACTTTCCCAATGCTAGTGACATTAGCTTGCTTTTTGGCCATCTACGGAGGCTATTTAGCTGGTTGGTTAACGGGAGCGATCTCTCCGCAAGAATACATTCACGGTTTGCAATTCCAATTCAAAGGAAACTATATGATTTTTGCTTTGACCAAATCTGTAGTATTTTCCTTCTTGATTGTCACGATCTCAGCCTTTAAAGGTTTCTATACTAAAGGTGGAGCCTACGAAGTAGGAACAGCAAGTACGGCCGCAGTAACCAATTCGTGTATAGCGATTTTGATTGCTGATTATCTTTTGGCCCAATTATTAGTAGGCTAAATTCTCTCGATAAATACGTTGGTAGTTAAAAGCGAGCTTGCAGAACCTCTGTACGATCCGTATACGGGTGTGATTTCTTCTGGAAGACAAGACGCGGCTAATGGAATATGGTTTCCTGAAACTACTTCGTGTTGCGTAGGATCATAGCCTCTCCAGCCACCACCAGGCAAATAAACCTCTACCCAAGCGTGCAGATGATGCGTCTGATTAGGTACGTCAACAGGCGCAACTCCAATGTAATATCCGGAAACAAATCGCGTAGCCAAGCCCATGGCACGGCACAAAGCAGAAAACAAGACCGCATAATCCCGGCATGAACCCTTGCGGTTAATCATTGTGAATTCAGGTGTGTTCGGATTTCCTTCTTCTCGAATCTCGTAGGCGAAATTGGTAAAGATGAATTCGTTCAAAGCAGAAAGATAGGCTGAAGTACTATAACGCACACCTGAAGCTATCTGACGAGCCATTTGTTCTACATTCGGAGTAATACCCTCTAAACCTAAATAGGGGCTGAGCGTTTTTTGGTAGGAACGAGAATAAGTGATGGGTAACGTTTTACTCTCGAAAGGAAAGTAGACGAAATCAAATGGATTGAATTCGGTTGTCTCAACTGTCGCCTTCATTTCAATTTCAAGGAAATTCGTGGGCTCCTTGAAGAACAGGATATTTTGAATGTTACCCTCCGGATCCAGGTTTTTTGAAACTTGAACTGGATTAGGTTGAATGTCTAACTGGAAATCTTGAACCGTTAAAAGTGCGCTTTTACGTGGGTGCAAATAGAGCACGTGCGGGTCTAATGTGACCGATTCACTGTAATCATACCGAAGTTTATGCTGGATGCGCGCGATCATTTCGTAGGAGAAATTAAATCTTTCATCCAACCTTCCTCTATTCCTTCGAGCGATTTACGCAAAGCTTCATTCCAATCGTCGGAAATCTTTTGCATATCTTCCTTGTAGAGTCTAATTTCTTTGGCCTTAAAACTATTCTTTTCGTAAACGACCACATCGATGGGAAAATCCACGTCGTTTGCGCTTACTTGAGTAGCGTCGAATGACAAGAAGCCCATTTTTAAGGCGTCTTTTAAAGAAGTTTCACTGGTTAAATTCCGGTTTAATAAGGGTTTGCCGTAATTAGAATTACCGATAATCTGGTATTTTAACCCATCATTTATTTCAATCCAATTACCTTCTGGGAAGATTAAAAACAACTTGTGTTCGTTGTCTTTGGGCATTTGCCCACCTACAATCGCGTGTAAATTGAAAGCGTAGCCTTCTTTTTCAAGCGTTTCACGATCTTCGGCTGCCACTTGTTTTAGTTTTTGGCCAAAGGACGTGGCCGCCTGAAACATATAGTCATACGTTTCCTCTTCATCTACGATGGCTTGATTGAAATAAGTGACTGCCTTGTCACGTACGGAACGCAAACCTGCTGTCATAATGAAGAGCGAATG
>CANFWR010000123.1 GCA_947450865.1 Cytophagaceae bacterium | reverse complement strand
GTTTGCATTATGTGCATGTGCAAAGGCAAAACTCTGCTGTTCGCTGTTGCCAGAAAATTTTTGAATCCGTGCAAACTCCCCAATATGCGGTGTCAAAATATGGCGCTCATTTAATAGATTCAATAAGTCAGGATTCAATCCCAAAATACTTAATGCATCCGCATCAATGACTAATGGGCCTAAATAGGACTGCAATAAATAACGCACATTGCCCACCGCCTCATCAGAAAAACCAATCCCAGGTCCAATTGCAATCGCGTCAAAATTGCTGAGATCTAATTCTCGTAGAGACCCCGTGCTATACATGATTTCTGGATTACCTGCGAGCAATGTCGCAACACCTTCTGACGGAATCATCGCGGTCACTAAACCACATCCCGCGTGCAATGCCGCCCGAGCACAAAGAATGTCGGACCCCACTTTACCCGGACTACCCGCAATGACGAGCACGTGTCCAAATGTCTTCTTGTGTCCTTTTGTTATACGGTGTTTCGTGTGGGCGGCTACCCAGTTAGCGTCGATCTGATTCATTTTCTCTTAGGTTTGTGGAGGGCAATGTAAACAAAAAAAGGACTTCATTTGCATGAAATCCTTTTTGAAACCGATTTTTGTAGCCTCGGAAGGAATCGAACCTTCATCTTAGGTACCGGAAACCTACATTCTATCCATTGAACTACGAAGCCAGGGCTGCAAAATTACGAATACTTCTCCAAAGTCTTAACCAGCACATTGAAATCTTTTGGATACGGCGCCTCGACCGTGATGGGGTCTCCATTCATCAAGTTGAAGGACAAACTATGGGCGTGAAGCGCTACGCGGCGCATAACGGGTAATTCTTCCGTATCTTTTTTCAAATGAAAATTGCGTTTTAGATCGGATAAGTAAATTTCTGGCCCACCGTACATCGCGTCTGAAACGATAGGCGCTTTGAGGCAGGTCAGGTGAATACGGATTTGGTGCATGCGTCCCGTGATGGGCATACATTCGACCAAAGTATAGTCACGGTATACTTTCAGTGTTCTAAACCAGGTTTCGGCGTGCTTTCCTTTGGCACGATCAATCACCACTTTTCCATCTTTCAAAGGCAATATGGGTAAGTTGACCAAAAATCCATCCCAGTCTTGCATGCCTTCCACGACCGCGTGGTAGCGTTTCGCCGTTTCGCGGTGCTCGAATTGCATGGAAATGTGGCGGTAGGCCTCCGGATTTTTGGCGATCACTAATGCCCCGGATGTTTCTTTGTCCAAACGGTGTCCCACCTGTGCATCCGAAGAATATTCTTTCGCTAAACGCAAGATCGCCGGCGCTAAATCATCCTTCCGCTCATCCAGCGTCGAAATGCCAGAGGGCTTGTTAATCACAATAAAATCTGAATCCTCAAAAAGGATGGAATCGGTAAATTTGTATTTCATGTTTTGCGCTGCTTCGCAGCTTAAAAGTCGTTGCTTCGCAACTTAGTCAATGAGTCGCCGCTGCGCGGCTTAGTCCGGAGGACAATATCTCTACTCTTTGCTCTATAATCTCTACTCTATTTTTTTTACTATACTCATCGCTGCAGGCGATCCCAACTTTATTCTTTATGCTTTATGCTCTATTCTTTAAATCTATACTCTCTACTCTATAATCTCTAATCTAAAAATTTTGGAAAAATATCGTCATAACGATATTTTTCCAAAATTTTCCCACGGCGAATCCCCCAATCTCTCCGCTCCCGGCGAATCCGCCAACGTCTCATTCGCTAACAATGCAAACAAAACAGCCTCTTTCGCCGCAGATGGCATTCCTAGCTCATCACTTTCACAAACGCGGAAAGGAAGAAGCTCGGCCAAACGCGCCATAATTACGGGGTTTTTGCTGCCACCACCACTGACGTAAACCGTACCATCAATACCTGATGGAATATAGGTTTTCATGGCGAGGGCGATGCTTTGGGCGGTGAATTCGGTTAAGGTCGCGACTAAATCAGCGGGGCTGATGGAGGCGTGAACAAGGTCTAAATTAAAGTATTCGGGGCCGGTGCTTTTTGGGAATTGATCCTTAAAAAAGCTCAGGCTCATGAGTTCTGCTAAAATGCCAGCGTCGACTTTACCGGAGAGCGCGATGGCGCCATCTTCGTCATACGCTTTGTTGAAATAACGGCGAACCGCAGCATCAATCAAGGTATTTCCGGGGCCTGTATCGGTCACCAAAATGCCAGTTGGATCCCCCGAAGCGGGTAAATAGGTGAAGTTTCCGATGCCGCCTATGTTTAATAAAATCCGATGTTCGCCTTTTTTCGAGAACAAGAAATAATCGCCAAACATCGCCAAAGGCGCTCCCTCGCCGCCGGCTGCCACATGTTTTTGGCGGAAGTCAGAAAGGGTAATGATGCCCGTTAACTGGGCGATATGATCGCCATCACCAATTTGCAGGGTAGAATGCGGGAGTTTGCCTGTTCTGTCCGGTCGATGCATGACGGTCTGGCCGTGGGAGGCTATCGCGGCTACCTCGGAAGGTTTCACACCCCAAGCCGCTAATACTTCTAAAATTAAAGCGGCGTGCAAACGTCCAATTTGCGCGTTAAGCGTAGAAAGGGTGGGGAAATGAATGTTTTCTTTGGCAAAAACCGAACGAATGGATTCCTTGAAATCTGCCGGGTAAGGGCGGGTGTCATAATGTAAAATTTCATACGTAGTGTCCAGCCCAAAACCCGTGAAGCGCACTAAAGCCAAATCCAAACCATCCAAAGACGTACCCGACATTAGACCTAAAATGGTCCTAGTAGGGGCTTTGGAAATCTGGTACAGTTGCTCTATCCGCGGGTTCATAGGTCAAAGCTACGAATAATTCTTTTTACCACCGTTTAGCCGTATATTTGTTGTTCAAATTTCATTTTATGGCATTAGACGTAATCATTGTAGGCGGCGGCATCGTGGGCCTCGCAACGGCGCATCGCTTATTAGAGGCGAGACCTGATCTTCATATCGCTTTGTTTGAGAAAGAAAGCATGGTTTCTATGCACCAAACAGGCAATAATTCCGGCGTGATCCACTCAGGATTGTACTACAAACCGGGTTCTTTGAAAGCAAAGAATTGTATTGAAGGTTACCATCAATTGATCGATTATTGCACAAAAGAGAATATTCCATTTGAATTGACTGGAAAAATCGTTGTTGCTTCGACGGAAGAGCAGCGTGGACAATTGGAGACTTTGTACCAAAGAGGACAACAAAATGGCCTGGATGGATTGAAAAAATTGAGCCTAGCAGAAATGCGTGAATACGAGCCACACGTGACAGGGGTAGAAGGGATGTTCGTTCCTCAAACGGGAATCGTAGATTACCGAGCCGTTGCTGCAAAATTAGCCGTAGGAACGCAAATCAAGGGTTGCGAAATGCACTTAGGGGAGCAAGTGATTGATATCAAGAAAGGCTTGACCTTTTCGATCGTGGAAACGACGAAGTCGGTCTATGAAGCAAAATTAGTGATCAACTGTGCGGGTCTTTACTCGGATAAAGTAGCGCAGATGACCCAAAAAGAACCTCTGGACGTTCGCATCGTGCCGTTCCGCGGGGAATACTTTAAGCTGAGAAAAGACAAAGAATACTTAGTGAAGAACCTGATTTATCCGGTGCCAGATCCGAACTTCCCGTTCTTAGGCGTTCACTTCACCCGTATGATGCGCGGTGGCGTGGAAGCAGGGCCGAATGCGGTTTTGGCCTTTAAGAAAGAGGGTTACACGAAATTAGGGATAGATGTGAAGGAGCTTTGGGACACCATAACCTGGCCTGGATTCCAAAAAGTAGCGGTGAAATACTGGGAAACTGGTTTAGGCGAAATGTACCGCAGCTTCTCAAAAGAGGCCTTTACCAAAGCTTTACAAGTCTTAATTCCAGAGATTCAAATCAACGATTTAGTCGAAGGCGGCGCGGGTGTCAGAGCTCAAGCTTGCGACAGAAATGGCGGATTATTAGATGATTTCTCGATCGTGGAAGACGCGAAAGTGATCAATGTATTGAATGCGCCTAGTCCGGCGGCGACCTCGTCCTTATCTATTGGTAAGACGGTGGCGGAAATGGCCTTAAGTAGATTCTAAAAAGAATATGAAATTATTACTGAATTATTTAAAAGTATACCGCTGGCGCGTGGTGGGGGCATTAGCCCTAGCAGCCACGAACCAGATCTTCTCGTTGATGGATCCCTATATTTTCAGGAAGATCATCGATGATGTCGCGGCGGTGTACCGTTCGAATACCCACACGATGGACCAGTTCGTGTCGGCGATTTGGCCTTTGGCCTTAGCGTCCGTTGGCGTTGCTTTCGTGAGTCGGGTAGCAAAAAACTTTCAGGATTATTTCATAAATACGGTTACCCAAAAAGTAGGCGCAAATCTCTATTCAGACGGAATCCGTCACTCCTTGGAGTTGCCTTACGAGACGTTTGAGGACCAAAGATCAGGCGAGACCCTGGGCAAACTTCAAAAAGTCCGCACCGACGTAGAAAAGCTAATCACCCTTGGAATCAACATTCTTTTCCAATCCATCATCGCTTTAATCTTCATCTCGGTCTATGCCTTTTCGGTACATTGGATGGTGATGCCCCTTTTCTTAATCACGGGTCCGCTAATCGGCTATGTATCGTCCGTTTTAAGTAAGAAGATCAAAGTGATTCAGATCGAAATCGTGAAAGAATCGACGGGACTTGCGGGTTCTACAACAGAATCCTTGCGCAATATCGAATTGGTGAAATCTTTGGGTTTAGCAGAACAAGAAATTGCCCACTTAAATGCGACGACGGAGAAAATCCTGAAATTAGAGTTGAAGAAAGTGCGGTACGTACGTTCGATGGCCTTTGTTCAAGGAACCTGTGTGAACTTATTGCGTATGCTCATGGTGGTCGTGTTGATCTACTTGATCTACGAGGGAAAAATCACGATCGGTCAATTCTATTCCTTGAACATCTATTCGTTCTTTTTATTTAATCCCTTGCAAGAGATTGGTAATGTGGTAAATACCTACCGCGAGGCAGAAGTTTCATTGCAGAATTTTGAGCAAGTATTAAGTATTCCATCGGAGAAGAAGCCCGCAAACCCGAAAGCGATTTCGTCTATTCAGGAATTGAAGTTCGATCACGTTTCGTTCAAACACCAGTCCGCTACGACGGAAGCTCTGGACGGAATCACGTTCTCCGTAAAAGGAGGCGAGACGATTGCCTTTGTGGGACCATCGGGTGCAGGAAAATCAACTTTAGTAAAATTATTGGTTGGACTTTATCGTCCCAAAAAAGGACAGGTATACTATAACGGCGAACCAAGTGATGCGATCGATTTCGATGAGTTGCGTAAGAAGATCGGCTTCGTGACCCAAGACACGCAATTATTCTCCGGTTCCATTCGCGAGAACTTGTTGTTTGTTAATCCGAACGCGACGGATGCACAATGTATGACCGTATTAGAAAAGGCAGCTTGCCAAACTTTACTAGCCAGAGCCGACAAAGGATTAGATTCTTTGATCGGGGAAGGTGGAGTGAAAGTGTCCGGCGGCGAGAAGCAGCGCTTGAGTATTGCGCGTGCCTTGTTGCGTGATCCTAATTTATTGGTTTTTGATGAGGCGACTTCGGCGTTAGATTCTTTGACAGAGGAAGAGATTTCCGAAACCATTCGTTCTTTATCCGTTGATACGGAGCATCTTACGATCCTAATTGCCCACCGTTTATCCACGGTAATGCACGCGACACGGATCTATGTGTTAGAGAAAGGACAGATTGTAGAACAGGGCTCGCACGACGATTTAGTGGCGAGCAAAGGATTGTATTTTGCGATGTGGAGACAGCAGGTAGGAGAAAACAAATAATTAATTTTGCTTTTTCTATAATCACCAAAGATTCTTTGGCATAATTAACCTGTCTACAAATCGAATTGCGTATATTTGTTGTTTGAAAAAATTTCTTAAACCCTATGTCATTAAATAAGTATTCACGGACATTAACTCAGGAAGTATCTAACCCTGCTGCGAAAGCGATGCTCTATGGTATCGGCTTAACAAGCGAGGATATGAACAAAGCCCAAATCGGTATCGCAAGTACGGGTTACGAAGGCAATACCTGTAATATGCACTTGAATGGCTTATCTGTTCATGTGAAAAAGGGGATCCAAGAGAACGGGATGGTCGGTTTGATCTTCCACACGATCGGGGTTTCAGACGGAATGACTAACGGAAATGACGGGATGAGCTATTCATTGCCATCGCGTGATATCATCGCAGATTCGATTGAAAATGTAGTAGGGGCACAATGGTATGACGGCGTCATCGCGGTCGTAGGTTGTGATAAAAATATGCCAGGCGCCATGATGGCGATGGCACGTTTGAACCGTCCAGGGATGCTAGTTTATGGCGGAACGATTCGCAGCGGTTTATACAAAGGAGAAAAATTAGACATCGTTTCGGCATTCGAAGCTTTGGGAAAAAAATATGCAGGAACCATCTCTGATGAGGATTATGAAGGCGTAATTCGCAATTCAATCCCGGGAGCAGG
>CANFWR010000122.1 GCA_947450865.1 Cytophagaceae bacterium | reverse complement strand
TCCTTTGGAAAGAAACTCAACGAAATAATCGCACTCAAACTCCCAAAAATATAGAAGTCATACCACTCAATCACCGTCCCCACACTCGACGCCACAATCACCTGCCACAACTTCTTTACCGGCACCTTATTATTATCAAACTCTTGCATTGCTATATCATTGTTTTCTTTATAAAAATACGCAAAATATCACTATCTCATCTCCACTCAGCGACAATTTCTATCCCATATTTCACTACCTTTCACTATGACAGCGGAAAATCTCGATAAAATCGCCTCCTTCTTCCTTGAAAAAGCGCAAATCAAACGCGCCTGGCTCTTTGGCTCCCACGCCCGTGGCACCCATTCGCCCACCAGCGATATAGATATACAGATCCAAGTCTACAAGAATACCCCCTTTACCCTTTTTGACCTAGCTGAAATTCAACAAGATCTCTCCTTACTTACTTTTAATAAGGTAGATCTCGTAATGTTAGGCGCCCCATTAAAGAGCATTACAAAACAACTTAACCACGACAAAATTTTAATTATGAAAACCTCCACCCCAAGCTCGAAAGAGCGAATACCATGCCATTAAAATGGATGTGATCTGGGACACCACTGTTATGGTGATTCCGGAACTAAAACTGGTAATATTGGCTCTGAAGAGTCTATAGGCATTTTTTGCTAATATAGCTTGCAATTGTATAAACGGCTTTTTGAGCTTTTGACAAAATCTGTCAATATCTGAAAATGGCTCTCAGTGGCACACGCCTATTTTACCAATAGCCCCCTGAGACGCACACAAGGCACATAAAGATAAATTTGAGGCCACTAAATTCACATTATCAATAAGCTGTTAGGAAGACAGGGTGGGTGGGAATACATTTGGAACACCAAACCACTAATCAATATGTTTAACCACTTCTCTAGATACCTGAAGCTCATCCGTGCCGTTCCGCTGCACGTGATGGCGCAGGATCTCGGGATCGACGCCGGGCTTTTGAGCAAATACGAAAACGGCAATCGCATCCCAGACCTCGACCTTGTCATCATTTTTGCCCATTACCACCAGGTAAACGCACGCGAACTTTGCATCTATTGGATGCGAGAACGCATCAAACGATCCTTTGTGGGCTACGAAAATTTAGTAGAGGAAGCTCTACCCCACGCTGAAAAAGACGTCAAGTACTTCCTAAAGTACCACAAAGTCAAGTTAGATCGGAAATTCTGTTTCAAGCTCATCCTTAAAAACGCCATCACTTACGACGACGCGCAGGTCACAAACCTACGCCATTTTCAATTCCGCCGCCACGGCGTCTTTAACCACTAAACCCTACAAACATGTTCAATTTTTTTGGCAACAAAGAGCCTCTACTCTTCTACAACGGCCACATGGGCCCTTACAAATTCACGAAAGTGACCATCACCATCATTGAAAAAGACCTAGAGGTCTACACGGAATCAGTCATCGTAGCCCCAGTGTCGAGAAGCCAGTTGATTTTTGACTCGAAGAAGTTCTTGAATGAGTTGAGGAATAGATGAGGTGAGGTCACCCATAAACGGCAATTTCTAATATTGACAAAATCTGTCAATACCTGAAAAGTCGCTTGCATACCTCTCGCCTTATAACAACAAAAAGTGCCCTAGCGAATAAACAGCCCTACAAATGAAGTAGACAGCGACACAAGAAAGCTAAAAATTAACGGAGCAATAAACCCTGTCACCGCAAAACCTGGCACATAGGCAGCGACTAAATAGACTAGCCCCACCGAGATCACTAAAGAAAACAACCCTAAAGTCATAAACGTAATAGGGAAGCTGATGATCTTCAAGACGGGTTTGACGAACGAATTCACAAAGCCCATCGCTAAAGCAACTAAAAGTGCGGTCGTGAAACCGTCTACGGTAATGCCCTTTAAATAGCGTGGAATAACTAAAACAACGCAGGCAATGATGATGTAACGAATGATGAATCCGATCATAGGAAAGATTATTTAGCAGCGTGACGAGATTGAAGAACGGCGATGATTTCGCTTAAATCGATTCCGCGGTCTTCTAATAAAACTAATAGGTGGAAGATAAGGTCAGCGGCCTCACCTTTGAACAAATCATCGTTTTGCATTAAGGCTTCGATAACGAGTTCGACGGCTTCTTCGCCTACTTTTTGGGCAATCTTATGAGTTCCTAATTGAAATAAAGAGGCCGTATAAGACGAAGCCAAAGGGGCCGTCTTGCGGCTCCGGATGACATGTTTTAATTGATCTAACCAAGCGGCGTTGTCTGCGTTTGACTCATCAAAACAGGTGTCTGCTCCGGTGTGGCAAGTGGGACCAGCTGGTTTGGCCTGAATCAAAATGGTGTCTGCGTCGCAATCGATCGAAAGGCTGACCACATCCAGAAAATTACCTGATTCTTCGCCTTTGGTCCAAAGACGGTTCTTCGAGCGGCTGAAAAAGGTCACGCGAGACTCTGCAAGGGTCTTTGCGTAAGCTTCTTCATTCATGTAGCCTAACATCAAAACGGTACGGGTGCTGGCATCTTGGATGATGGCGGGCACGAGGCCTTTGGAAAAATCGGGTTGCTTGGACATATTTCTATTAAATGCGCATCGGGATGCCTTGTGTTGCAAGGTAATTCTTCAATGCCAAAATTTCAATTTCTTTAAAGTGAAATATACTCGCGGCGAGGCCTGCGTCTGCTTTGCCGGCCGTGAATACTTCGGTAAAATGTTCCATGGTTCCCGCTCCGCCAGAGGCAATGATGGGAATGGAGGCTGCTGAGGATATGCGTGCGGTTAAATCACAGGCGAAGCCTGCTTTCGTTCCGTCCGCGTCCATCGAGGTTAATAATAGTTCGCCGGCGCCACGATTTTCGACTTCGCGGGCCCATTCGAGGGTTTTTAGTTCGGTTATTCGTCTGCCGCCGTGGGTGTGGACGAAGTCCAGGCCCGCGGCGGGTTCAAAGCGTGTGTCGATCGCGACAATGATGCATTGAGAGCCAAAAGCCAAAGCCAGTTCATCCACCAGCTCTGGCCGGCGCACCGCAGACGAGTTGATGGACACTTTGTCCGCGCCGGCGTTCAACAACGCCGATACGTCTGCAATGGACGAAATTCCGCCGCCCACGGTAAAAGGAATATTCACGTGCCGTGCGACTTCGCGCACTAAATTCACTAAGGTCTTCCGATCATCAACAGTCGCTGTAATATCTAAAAAAACCAGCTCATCCGCCCCTTGCTGCGCATAAAGTGCACCCAGCTCCACCGGATCGCCGGCATCGCGCAGGTCCACAAAGTTCGTCCCCTTCACGGTCCGCCCCTCTTTAATATCAAGACAAGGTATGATGCGCTTTGTTAACATGCTGATGCTGAAAATTTGGCCAAATCCGCTAAACTAATCCGACCCTCATAAAACGCTTTCCCCACAATCACCCCAAACAAATTCATCTCCCGCAAGCGCACTAAATCATCCATACAAGCCACCCCACCGCTTGCAATGACGCTCAACGACGGGCTCGAAGCCTGTATTTTTTCATATAAATCGAAGCTGGGGCCTTGCAACAGACCATCTTTGGCAACATCCGTCGAAATCACATACTTCGCCCCTTTCGAGGTATAATCCTTCAGAAAGTCAAAAATCGAAATGTTCGAATTCTCCTGCCAGCCCGAAACGGCAATCATTTCATCCTGCGCATCCGCCCCCAAAATAATCTTCTCCGACCCATACTTTTGCAACCATTCGCAGACCAGCGCAGGATTACGCACGGCAATGCTGCCGGCGGTAATCTGCGCAGCACCCGCAGAAAAAGCTGTATCGATCATCTCATCCGATTGCACCCCGCCACCAAAATCAATGTGGAGCGACGTGTTCGACGCAATGCGTTCCAAAACCGCCGCATTCACAATCTTCTTCGCTTTCGCCCCATCCAAATCCACTAAGTGCAAACGCTGAATTCCGGCCCCCTCAAAGGCTTTGGCGATCTCCAAAGGGTCTTCAGAATAGACCGTTTTTTGGCCATAATCGCCCTGAGTCAATCGCACGCATTGCCCATTTATCAGATCGATCGCCGGAATTAGTTGAAACATATTAAAGTGCTAAGAAATTTTTCAAAATCTGTTCGCCAGCCTTTCCGCTGATCTCCGCGTGAAACTGCGCGGCATAAAAATTATCCTTTTGTAACATCGCCGAAAACGGCTGCTCATACTCACAAACTGCTGTCGTAAACTTATTTACGGGCGCATAAAAAGAGTGTACGAAATACACGAACTCTTCTTCCTTCAGTCCATTCATCAAGGGATTCTCGCCCCTTTTCACGATCGAATTCCAACCTACATGCGGAATTTTCAAGTCTTTACTGATGAATTTCTTCACCTCCACATCAAACACCCCGATGCAATCTACGTTCCCCTCTTCCGAGTGCTTGCACAACAATTGCATTCCGATGCAGGTCGCCAAAACCGGCTGCTTTAACCCCTTTATCAATGTGTCTAGGCCCTTTTTTTTCAAATAAGCCATCGCCGTACTCGCCTCACCCACCCCCGGAAAAATCACTTTGTCGGCCTTTTTAATCTGCTCGTGGTCATCTGTTAGTTGGTAATTTTGCCCAATACGATCCAACGCGTACATCACCGACGCCACATTCCCCGCATTGTATTTTATGATCGCAATTTCCATAAGCTTACAAAGGTATTAACTTTGGGGGATAATTGCCCCCTTTGCGGGGCCCTTTTATGAACAAAAAACTCGTTTACGAAACGCTCTACCTCGTTTGGATGGGCCTATTGCCTTTGCTGGCGTCTGGCTTTTTGGGCTACTACGCGCTAGCTAATCCTTCGTTTTTCACGACGTTTTCTCTGCTGGGGTCGGTGGTTTTTTGGATTTGCGCTGCTTTGATTATGGGCCTAGCCCTCTGTCCCACGACATTTTTTGCCCTGTTTACGGGCTATGTTTATGGCTTTTCAGGCTTGCTGCCGTTGATTTTGGCTTACTCGGCGGCTTCGGCGCTGGGTTATTTTCTGGCCAAAAAATTCGGCGCGACAGCTCTGCTGTCGCGCGTTCCTTCTAGTTTCCTAGCGAACGTGCGGTCATCCTCCTTTTCATGGGTGTTCCTCGCACGGCTTTCTCCAATTTTCCCTTTCGCCATAACAAACGCGATCATGGCCTTCGTGGGCGTTCCGTTCCGCGCCTTTATTACTGCTGGAACTTTGGGAATGTTACCAAGAACGTTCTTAGCGGTCTTTACGGGGATCTCTGCTTCATCTTGGGCTTTATTATTTGCACGCCCCGAATTATTGCGTTGGCAAGATGTGATTTCTGTGCTGCTATTGATCGTTTCCGCTGTGGGAATGTATCTTTTAGGGCGCCGTTCTTTGCGATAAACGAGCCTTCGGCTCAAAGTATAGAGCATAAAGCACAAAGTATAAAGGTTTCGCTTCCGGCGAATAGTATAAAGCTGGAATTTAGGTAATCTACCTCTATGAGTCCTATACCCAATAATGGGTGAAATAAACTTCGAGGTACGCAGGCGACATTTCAGGTATTGACAGAAAGTGTCAAAAGGCCAAAAGTCCTCTCAATGCCTCGAACTTATTTTCACTTTTTCCCCTTTGGAACGATTATCAGTTTATTAAAGGGTAATATCCAAAAAATGGGTTACATTTATCCATGCAACCACTAAACATCAAACTATACGATTTAGCTCGTGGTAAATTGCACCTTAACGACACCGACGCAATGGATTTTGTATCGAGTATTCACGAACTGCAAGATCACAGATTTGATAATCTGGTGACGAAAGAATACTTGGATCAAAAACTTATAGGGATAACCGAAAAGTTAAATCAATTTGATGATAGAATTAACCATCTAGACCTCAGCATTAATGATAGAATTAACCATTTAGAACTTAGCATTAATGATAGAATAAGTAATGTTGAAATACGACTTTCAGAGAAAATCATCAATCTAGACACTAAATTATCGGAAACTAAATTTGATATCCTAAAATGGATGTTTCTATTTTGGGCAGGTCAAATGTCCATCACCATTGGCATCGTTCTAATGCTAATCAAAAAATAATCAACTGACTAAGTCCGCAGGACAACTAAAGTGCCTCTGAATCTATCACCTGAACTTTTCCCCAAAGGTGCATGTTATCCTGAATGAACTTCTTGTGGAGTGGGTGGTAGAGGTATTCTTTCTCTTTTTCGGCGCTGTCGAAAACAAGGACTACCGAAAAGGTGTAACTTGCTTCTGTAACTGATTTGTCAAAATCAGTGACGATGGGCTTGCCTACGTGGGCTGAGGCGATCATGGGGAGGGTGCCTAAAGATTTTAGGGCACGGTAGAGTTGATCGGTTTCGGTGGTGGAGGTTGGGTTTTTGGCCCAAAACAACACATGATGTATAAAGGTCATTTTCGTTGAAGGTTCAGCTGATGCCACAAAGGGCAAGGTCGAGGCTAGGGCGATAAAATCGCGGCGGGAGGTTGACATAGGTTTAATATTTTTTCAATTCTACAATGGAAAATCCACAAATCAAAGTGATTGTGACCGGGGTAACCGG
>CANFWR010000121.1 GCA_947450865.1 Cytophagaceae bacterium | reverse complement strand
TCCCGAATAAAAGCATAAATAATCGCCGCTAACAGAAAGCCATAAAGAAGGTATGCCCACCAGGTGCGGTACCAAGGCGGCAATATGGTAATCTTTAATTCATAGGGTTTTTCTGCCCAAATACCATCCGAATTACTCGCCTTCACCTTGAAAATATAATCCCCCGGACTCAAGTTGGTATAGGTCACGGATCGTTGAGTTCCCACTAAATTCCACTCCTTTTCAAAGCCTTCTAAGTAATAGGCATAGCGATTGTTTTTAGGTCTCTGGTATTCCAAAGCCACAAAGTCCAAACTGAAAACCGATTGATCTGGTTGCAATACTAGGTGTTTCGTGGACAAGATATCGTAAGTCAGCGGAGAATTTTCTTCTCCTGCTTCCACCTCCTTGTTAAAGATTTTGAGTTTTGTAAAATAGACCGGAGGCACATCTAATCGCATCCGCAGACTATCCGATTTCAAATAATTCAGACCATTTACGCCGCCAAAAAACAACCAGTTTTGATTATTCTTGGCAATCGCATTCGTCATAAATTCTTTTCCCTGTAATCCATCCGCTTCTTCAAAATTGACAAATTTCAACGTCCTTCCATCCATCTTCGATATCCCGCCATTAGTGGTGAACCACAAATCCCCTTTGGCATCCTCCACCATTCCTCGTAACGAATTACTTCCTAGGCCATTATTAACCGTATAGACTTTAAACCCTTTATCAGGACCCAAGTATTGATTCAAACCTCCACCCTGCGTCATCACCCAAATACGTTTCTGCCGATCTTGGTAAATTTTGTTCACGTGATTATAACTCAAGGCTCCCGCTTCCGCCGATTTCACATAATGCCGCAATTTCCCCGTGTTCAATTCCAAGACATACAAGCCAAAACCCACCGTTCCCACCCAAATCTCATTTCCATTTAAAACCCGAATAGCCGCAATTGATTTATTCAAGAAATTAACCTTACCTAAATCCGCTAAAGGCACCCGGTATTGTTTGGTCAATGGATTAAAAGCGACCACACCCATCCCGGCCGTTCCTAATAGAAACTCACCATTAAAGGATTCTAATGTATTAAAATTAGCCTCTCGAATTCCGGGTTTGAAGGGAAAATCCTTCAGCTGGTGGTCCTTCGTAAATAAATTAATCCCCTTACCCCATAAACCTACCCAAACACCACCATCACCCGAAGGATGGATAAAGTTCACATCGTAAGTCTCTGTGGAATTCAACTTATTACTGGAAGCACTTTGGAGATAATGCGTTACCTGGCCTGATTTATGATTGAAATAGGATAAACCTACATTACTTCCTACCCAAACCCCTTTGTCGCCATCTGCTAGCAACGTACTTACCTTATTACTGAGTAATCCTTGCAGGGTATTAGGTTTGTAACGAAGGACGGCGAAGCGCGGCTTTTGGAAAAAAGAAATATTTAAACCGGCTTCCCAGGTGCCTACCCAGGTGTTTTGATTCGCATCCGTAAAAAGACTCATCACGGAATTAGAAGATAGCCCTAATTCTGGATCGGGATTCGAAGGGATATTGGTGTAGGATTTAAAATCTTCTCCATTCAACTTATAGACCCCGTTATCCGTGCCTATCCAGAGATTTTGTAGCGCGTCTTTGGCAATTGAAGTCACAATATTCTGACGAGACAAAGGGTCAGAGGCTTGGTAGAAAACAACCTTGAATTGCTGGGTCTTTGGCGTGAATCGATAAATACCCCGACCATCCGTTCCTACTAAAATATCCCCATTTTTCGTTTCAAAAAGTGCGCGAACCCGGTAATTATTCGCCCCAAATTGATAGGGAATATAACTGTGTGCATTCAACTGAGATACTAAATACCCTGTCCGCGTTCCCATCCAAACCGTACCCGAAGAATGCTTGAACAGACGAGCTACTTCCTTCACTAGCGGATTATTCCACTCTGATTCAGCCTTGACGAGTTGATTCGTACGAATATCATAGACCAAATAACCCAGCCCTAAAACAGCCACACCCATTCTTCCTTTACCGATATTGAGAATACTTGGGATATTGGAATTGGACAAATCTTGCCCGGTTGGACCTTTCGTAAAGCGCGTGATTTTACCCGTGGCTAATTCGATTTTATTTAATCCTGAATTACGCGTTCCCACCCACAAATTACCCAAATCATCTTCCGCCACCGTGAAGATTTCACTCCCGCTCAGGGTTTTGGGATCACTCGGATCATTGCGGTAAATCTTAAAATTATGGCCATCATAACGATTTAAACCATCGCCCGTAGCGAACCAAAGAAAGCCCTTCTTGTCTTGGATGACTTTGTAAACCGAACTTTGGGATAATCCTGACGCTGTACTTAAACGTTCATAGCGCGTCTGCTTTTGAGCCTGAAGACTCAGAAAACTGCACAAGGCCAAGAAGAAAATCAGTCTTTTCATACGAATCTTAAAATTAGGGAATATTACCAGGAAATTGGACGGATTTGTCCTGAAATACGTATTTGCAAGAATTGTCCTCGAATTTGAAAGATTCGTCCTATGCTACACAATGCCACCACCGTAATTTTGAGACAAGAATTTTTCTTCGATATGAATAAAACATTTGTTTCATTTAACGTAAAGAATTCAGGAAACAAACTTCCTAAATACCAGCAATTAGTGAATTCACTTTTGCAGGATATTGAGATGGGAGAATTAAAACCTGGCGAGCGATTGCCGTCCATTAATGAAGCTTCGGAAGAATGCTACCTTTCCCGCGACACGGTGGAAAGAGCCTATACCGAGTTACATAAAATGGGTGCGATCACGTCTATTTTCCGCAAAGGTTATTTCATCTCTGAATCGAGCTTGAAGGTAAAGACGAAAGTCCTTTTCTTGATCGGTCGGATGACAGAAACAAACCAAACGTTGTACAATGCTTTTCTAGATCATTTTGGCAAAAATGTGATGGTGGATATCTATACCTACCAATACAAGCCAAGAGAGTTTAAAGAAATCATTGGACAACAATTAGGCAATTACCATTACTACCTAATTCAACCGCATTTAATCGATGAGGATGAAGAAACAGTAAAGATTTTACAGAAAATAGCGGGGGATCGCTTGATTTTATTGGACCAAAACTTCGGAACCATCCGTCACTCCAGTCTCATCTGCCCACCTAACCCATCGCTAAAAAAGATTTTTAATACCCAACTAAACCTGTTTAATAAGTACCGCAGTCTTAATTTAGTTTTGAGCGAAGACGAATACTTCGATCCTGAATTAATCAATGCGTGTAGTGAATTCTGCGAAGCGAATTCATTGAAATTCCAAGTATTAGATGGCCTAGAAGAGGACGATTTTCAACAAAAGGAGATTTATTTCACTTTGTCAGATACCGATCTTTTCCAGGCTATCAAATACGCGGAGAAAAAGAACTGGACTTTAGGTAAAGATATAGGCATCATTTCCTTGAATGATCATCCATTTAAGGAAATAATTGCCGGAGGAATCACGGTAGTGAGTACTCATCCGGAGAAGTTAGGCCAAAAAGCGGCCGAAATGATCCTTAACAATCAAAAAACGGTAGAGGTCATTGAACCTAGCCTGATTATACAATTATCACTTTAGGGTTTTATTTTGCTTGAAAAGGGCCGTGGATTCACGGCCTCTTTTTTTTCACGTAATCGATATTTCGCTGAATCCCCTTCAACTTCGTTCGTTTAATCGCTGAATACTGAAAAAGGGTTTGAAATACTTCCTCAGACAATCCTTCCCAATCCACATCCTGTAAATTCGAATCAAATCTCGGTTCATTATGTGGCTTAGAGAATCGATTCCAAGGACACACATCTTGGCAAATATCACAGCCAAAAATCCAGTTTTGAAAATCCCCCTGCAAACTGGCCGGCATCTGATCCTTTAACTCAATCGTAAAATAGGAAATGCATTTGCTTCCATCCACCACATAAGGAGTAATCGCTTCTGTAGGACAAGCATCGATGCAACGCGTACACGTACCACAAAAATCCTTGATAGGACCATCTGGAATTGCCTTTACATCGATTAGGAGTTCTGCTAGAAAATAAAAACTCCCCTTTTTCGGAATAATCAAATTCGCATTCTTCCCTATCCAACCCAAACCAGACTTCTTCGCCCACGCTTTTTCTAATACCGGCGCCGAATCGACAAACATCCTCCCCGAAAACTCCCCTACCTCATTCTGCAAAGCATCCCACAACGCTTGCATCTTGTACTTGATGACCCGGTGGTAATCTTCGCCGTATGCATATTTTGAAATTTTAAAATCTTTTACCGCGATTTCCTCCGCAGGAAAATAATTATACACGAGGGAAACCACGGTTTGGCAACCGTCCACCAGCTTCCGTGGATCAAGACGTTTATCGAAATGATTCGCCATATAGGCCATTTCACCGTGTTGATTTGAGTTCAACCAGGCTTCTAAATGAGGCGCCTCTTCTTCTAGGAATCCCGCCTCGGAAATGCCGCAAAAGGCAAAACCAAAAGACTGTGCTTTGGCCTTAATTAAACGGGAAATATCTACGGGACTTTTTGACATTTGTTTAAAATTACGAAGGTCATTTCATTTATGCCAAAGTGTCAGAAAATTGTTTTTGGTATTGAATTTGTAAAGGGAAGAACGCAATCGTAATTTTGTATCATGAAAAAGAAAGAAAACGAACAAACGCCTGAGGAAGAAAATATCAATCAAACAGAAGAAACAAGCCCAGAAACGGAAGAAACAGCTCCTGTCGATGAATTAACGGAGATGAAGGAGAAATACCTTCGCCTGTATTCAGACTTCGAAAATTTCCGCAAACGTACGGCTAAAGAGAAAATAGAACTCATCCAAACCGCATCGGAACGTTTAATCGTTGACTTATTACCTGTCATCGATGACTACGAGCGTGCTTTGGCCAATGCACCCGAAGGAGAAATCTCTGAAGGAACGCAATTAATCTTCACTAAAATCGGGAACATTCTGCAATCCAAAGGGTTGAAAGAATTACCCGCTAAAGGCGAAGTATTTGACGCAGAAATCCACGATTGCATTACGCAATTCCCTGCCCCTTCTGAAGAGGAAAAAGGCAAAGTGGTCGAAGTTGTTGAAAAAGGATATACACTGAATGAAAAAGTCATCCGCTTTGCGAAAGTGGTGGTCGGAAATTAATAGAAAATGGCTCAAAAAAGAGATTATTACGAAGTATTAGGAGTATCTAAATCCGCATCGGAGGACGAAATCAAGAAGGCATACCGCAAAATGGCGGTGAAGTACCATCCAGATAAGAATCCAGATAACAAGGAGGCGGAAGAAAAATTCAAAGAAGCAGCGGAAGCCTACGAGGTTTTGAGTAATTCCCAAAAGAAAGCGCAATACGACCGTTTCGGTCACGCTGGAATGGGTGGAGCAGCTGGCGGTGGTTTTGGCGGTGGCGGAATGAATATGGAAGATATCTTCTCGCAATTTGGAGATATTTTCGGTGGTGGCGATGATAGCCCATTCGGTAGCTTCTTTAACCAAGGTCGTGGCGGCGGAAGACGTCAGCGCAAAGGAACCGACCTGCGTATCAAACTCAAATTAAATTTAGAGGAGATCGCAAACGGTGTTGAAAAGAAAATCAAGGTAAAGCGTCATGTCGCTTGTAAATCTTGCTCTGGAAACGGATCTAAAAACGGTACTGATTTAAAAACCTGCGGCACTTGCCAAGGTTCAGGTCAAGTACGTCAAGTACAACAAACAATGCTAGGCCAAATGGTCACTTCCTCTACCTGCCCTCACTGTAATGGTGAAGGTAAATCCGTAGGGGCAAAATGTGGCGATTGCTTTGGAGAAGGACGCGTATTAGAAGAAGAAATCATCCCAATCAAAATCCCAGCTGGTGTTTCAAACGATATGCAGCTGTCGATGTCTGGAAAAGGAAACGTTCCACCTCGTGGTGGCGTGGCCGGTGACTTATTAATCGTCATTGAAGAAGAAGCACACGATCTATTGCACCGCGACGGAAACAACGTGATCTATGATCTTTACGTCAACTTCGTGGATGCTGCCTTAGGCACCTCCGTAGAAGTTCCTACCATTGGTGGAAAAGCAAAGATCACCTTAGACGCGGGAACCCAAAGTGGTAAAATTCTCCGCTTAAAAGGCAAAGGGATCAAAGAACTGAATGGATACTCCATCGGTGATCAATTAGTGCACGTGAACATTTGGACACCTAAACAAGTCAGCAAAGAAGAGACTGAATTATTAGAAAAATTGCGTGACTCCCCTAACTTCGCCCCACAACCTGGGAAATCGGAGAAAGGATTCTTTCATAAGGTGAGGGATATGTTTTCGTAGAAAAGCGAAGTAATTCAAATACCAAAGACCAAAGTTCAAAGAGCAAATTCAAAATATCAGTTAAACATAAAAAAAGCGGCAATAGCCGCTTTTTTTATTCCAAATTTGAGCATTGAACTTTGCTCTTTGGTATTTGAATTACTGCAACCTTCCCAACTGCTTATTAAACTTCGCCTCTAATGCCTGGTATTTCCCAGGGTTCACTTTCGAAGCCTTCAAAGCGGAAACGACTAAGTTCATTTCATAGATGGCAATCTGCACATCACGTTCGTGAGAAGAATAGCGACCATCTAAATAGTA
>CANFWR010000120.1 GCA_947450865.1 Cytophagaceae bacterium | reverse complement strand
GGATAAAATCCCGCTGGTAAAAACTCCTCCAGCAGTAAACGGTCGAACATTAAGTTGAACATGGCCGCTAAGCTCATGAACATAATGGGGTAGGAATATACCCATAATTTTTTCAATTCAGCGCCATCCCAAGTCCACTTGAAATCAGCAAAAGAAGAACGCAACCAATAAAAGAGACTGGCGTTTGCGAGTAAATTAGCTAGAAAAATATAGCCGGCTCCCACACTGGGGAAATACAGATTTTGTAGAAAAACGGGTCCCCAATGGCCTTCGTGCATGGGTTTTAACAGCGCTAAAAAGAAGAGGTTCAATCCCACATTAATCAGAATGGAGACGATTTTTGCCTTGACGAATAATTGTATTTTTTGTTCTAATCTCAGCCGTGCAAACGGAATCGCTGTAACTGCATCGATGGCTAAAATCAAGGCAAGCCAGCGCATAAATTGGCCTTTCCCCTCGTATCCGAGTTGTGCCATTAAAGGATCTGCGAAGATAAATAAGCCCAGCGTAAACAGTCCTGAAGTTAGAATGATAGCCGTTAAAATGACATTATAATAGCGTTCTGGAGCCTCTTTCGCATAACGAAAATAAGCCGTTTCCATTCCGTAGGTGTAGATGATATTGGCAATGGCGACATAGCCATAGAGTTTCACGTTAACGCCCAAAGCAGCCGGCATAAAGGCGGCAGTGTGGATAAAAACCAATAAAAAATTCAGGGAGCGTCCTAGGATCGTACTGAATCCGTATGATAGGGTTTCGCCAGCTAATTTTTTAAGAATGGACATGCGTGAATTTTCGGTCAATTCTCAAAGTTACAATTTATTGCTTTTGATAGCCGATGATTTGGTAAAAATGCTCAGAATAACTTTCGCTAATCGGAATGTGGTTCTCGCCTATTTTGATTTTTTGGCTACGAATCGACTCCATTTTGCTGAGTGAAACGATGAAAGATTTATGTACGCGAACGAAATCAGACGACGGTAATTTTTCCTCAATCGCCTTCATCGTCATTCGGCATACGACGGGGAATTTTTGGGTTCTTAGGTGGATTTTAATGTAGTCTTTCAAGCCTTCAATATACAGGATGTCTTCGAGCATGATCTTCATTAAGGAATAATCCGCGTGAATGAAAATGAACTCTAATTTAGGAGCTTCAGCAGGTTTATGAAGGAGTTGTTTGCTCTTGTAATAGTCAAGAGCCTTGTGACTAGCCTTTAAAAAACGCTCAAAATTGATTGGTTTTAATACGTAGTCGATGACATCTAAATTAAAACCATCTAACGCATATTGTTGGTAGGCGGTCACGAAAATGACCATCGGTTTTGTGGTTAAGCTTTCCAGAAATTGCAAGCCAGTCATTCCGGGCATTTGAATGTCTAGGAATAATAAATCGACGGGATTATTCTCTAAATATTCTACGGCCTCCATCGCGTTTCGGCAGCGTTTCACGAGTTGCAAAAAGGGAACTTTGGAGATATTATCTTCGACTAAGTCCAAAGCCAAACTCTCATCATCTACCGCCATACACTTCAATATGGTCCCCGGGATTTCCACTAGATTTTCTTCCGACATAGCTTAGGCGTGTTGAATGGTTAGTGTAATGATAAAATCCGAGCCAGAATCGTTCACTTTCAATTGGTGATTTGTAGGGTATAGCAATTCTAAACGTCTTTTTACATTCGCTAGGCCTATACCCGAACTCTCGTCTTTCGTCTCATTCATCACCGTGCCTTTTTTATTCGCTACTCTGAAATAAAGTTCAGATGAACTGTCTTTTAATTCAATTTCGATTGTCGGGTTTTCGATGAATCCCACCCCATGCTTAAAGGCATTTTCAACAAAAGGAATCAATAACATAGGCTCGATATGGCTTGATTTTGGCCCTAATTCGTGTGCAAAGTTAATCTTAATGTCATCTCCAAAGCGAATCTTCTGTAGGTCAATATAGCTTTCTAAATACACTAATTCCTTGCTGATAGGAACAATCGAATCATTCGTCTCATAGATCATATAACGCATTAATTCCGACAATTTCACCACCACGTGCTCCACCATTTCCGGCTTTCTGCGAGATAAAGAAACCACGCTATTCAGAACATTGAACATGAAATGCGGGCTGATCTGAGAGCGTAAAAAGGACAATTCTGACTTCAAACGTTCATTCTCTTGTTCTTTGACCTGCTCATCTTCTTTCATTCGATCCGAAATCAAGCGATACGAGGTTCCAATAGCTGCATAAAACAACAATTGGAAGATCATTCGCATCAAAGCGCCTCTGCGCGGTCCACCTCCGCCACCTTGGCCATCAGGATGTACGAATTGAGTATAGGCCCAATGGAATACTTCTTCATGTACCCAGAGCATGAATAAGATGGCTGCAATTAAGGTCAACAAGTAAATAATAACCCCTTTAGCTCGAAGTAATTTAGGCAGTAAAATTTCTGTATTCAGGTAAAAGAAGGGAATATTGATGACCGTAAAACTGGTCATGTAGAAGATCCAAAAATAGGAACGGCGAATTTCCTCTGGGTTAGTGGAATTCGTATTCGGCCCTAACAGGATAGGAAGCGCAATCAGGAAAGCCCAAAAAAACAGGTGCAATAACAGATTCCTGAATGTAGACGATTTATTTATCATGGGTTTTATGTTGCTTTTTGTGTTCAGCGAATTCAAATTAAGAGAATCTTCCTTATATTTCCATTAAATTTTCTACCACTGTCCTGAATGTGCCGATGAATTGGCTAAATGGTTTTAGGTAGATTTGTCTAAACCTATCTTTTCAAAATGAAAAAATTGTTCTTTTCGTTGCTACTTGCCACGCCATTAGGCGTTTGGGCTCAGCAATCGATTCCCCTCACAGATTTGTCTGCTTTTGACCAGCCTAGTAAGAACTGGACGATCGAGCAGGCTGTTTTTGCCAAGTATACGGATACCCTTTTTCAGGTAAGTCCTGGTAGCGGTGTTTTGGTTAATACGTTGAGAGGCGGAAAGTACCATCGTACAGATGATTTGAAGTCCAAAATGCAGCACGGCGACATCCGTTTATTAGTCGACTTTATGTTGCCTAGAGGAATGAATTCAGGCATTTATTTGCAAGGTCGTTACGAAGTACAATTGTACGATTCATGGGGTAAGAAAACCGTAAAATACGACGACTGCGGAGGTATTTATGAGCGCTGGGATGATGCACGTGGAAAAGGAAAGGAAGGATATGAGGGTTATGCACCGCGCCAAAACGCCAGCAAAGCGCCCGGTCTTTGGCAGACATTAGAAATCGATTTTCAAGCTCCTCGCTTCGATGCGAATGGTAAAAAAATCGCCAATGCCATCTTCAAAAAAGTGATCTTAAACGGTTTAGTCGTTCAAGAAAACATCGAAGTGTCTGGCATGACGCGCGGAGCGATTTTCGAAAAGGAGGCGCCTTTTGGCCCTATCTTAATTCAAGGAGATCATGGTCCTGTAGCATTTAGAAACCTGCGTTTTGAGACCTATGAAAAACCTACAGCTTCTTTGGGAGAGGTTTCTTATGACTATTACACGGGTAAATTTACCGACCCAATTATTCCTACAACTAAGCCAGTTTCCTCAGGTAAATTGCCTGCCTTGACATACCGCGTCATTCCGGTAAACAATGATTATTTGATTCATTACAAAGCTGAATTGACGATTCCGGAGGATGATACGTATGAATTCCAAACGTATTGGACAGGTTCTGGAGAATTGAAAATTGACGGAAAGGTCCTAAATCAAGGAGCTCATTGGTACAATGAAATGGTGCCGGCGTCCACTTTTTTGAAAGCAGGAAAACATCAACTGGAAATTATTCATATCAAAGATTTCCCTTGGGGGCCTAAGGCTTTAGGATTAAATGTGAAGCGCATCGGTGCTCGTCTAGTTTCCCTTCACGAAAGAACTTCATTACTTGATCCGGATGCCGTGGGTCTTATCGAGGTGAAGGCGAATGCGGAACCAGTATTGCAGCGTTCATTTGCCTTTCATTTAGGTAAGAAAAAGACGCACGTGATTCACGTAGGTGATCCGGCAGGATTGCATTACAGTTATGACTTAAAACAAGGAGCGATTCTTCAAGTTTGGCGAGGTAAATTCTTAGATGCCACCCAAATGTGGGACAACAGAGGCGAGCCTCAGACGTCTGAACCTTTGGGTTTAACGGTAATTCAAGACGGAAAATTCCCCTTAGCCTTAGCGCACCAAGCACAAGCGGATTCAACGGATTTAGTCTACAAAGGGTACCGTTTAGAGGCGGGTCGTCCCATCTTTATGTACGACTGGACGGCGGCGAAGTTGCGTGTAGAAGATCGCATTCAGCCAGTAGGAAATGGATTAAAGCGTACGCTGACCTTGGTAGGTGCAAGTCCGCAAAAGACCGATGTGGAGGCTGTTTTAGCCACCGGACATCACCTATCCATTCTACAAAATGGCCTGGCTTCGCAACCGGGTAACTTTATCGAATGGAAAGGGGCCGCTGCTGAACTATTGAAAATAGCTTCCGGCGCTCAACAAATTCGTGTGCCATTTTCTGGGGCACAATTCACTTATGACTTGATTTGGTAACGATGAAAAAATATACAGCCTTTGTTTTATTGTTTGCAGTAGCCCTAGGTGCTTTTGCGCAAACAAAACCGACTTCTAAAAAGGAGCAGGATTATTACGAAATTAAGACCCTTCCCATTCCGAAAGAGATCTATTTAGAGGTGGGCGGCTTGGCAACGATGCCGGATGGCCGTTTAGCGGTTAGTACGCGGAGAGGGGAGATTTGGATTGTGGAGAATCCCTACCAAAAATCGAGCCACCAAACCTATTACCGTCGTTTCGCAAGCGGATTGCACGAGGTGTTAGGTCTTGCTTACAAGGATGGGGCATTTTATTGCTCCCAACGCGGCGAGTTAACAAAGATTTCTGATACGGATCGCGATGGAGTGGCGGATTTATATGAGCCGATCTACCAATTTGATTTATCTGGAAACTACCATGAATACACTTACGGTCCCGTGATCGATAAGAACGGCGATATGTGGGTGAGTTTGAATTTAGCGTGGGTGGGTTTTGGAGAAGGTAAGTTGGCCAAATGGCGTGGCTGGTTCGTTAAAATCTCTCCAGACGGAAAAATGGAACCTTTTGCAGGCGGCCTCCGCTCCCCGGCAGGTTACAGCTTTAACGAAGAAGGCGATCTGTTCTACGGCGAAAACCAGGGAGACTGGGTAGGTTCAGGTCGAGTAACGCACTTAGCAAAAGGAGATTTTGCTGGGAATCCAGGTGGTCTTAAATGGGCAAAAGAACCGAATAGCCCCTTGAAACTTAGCTTAGAAGAGATTCAAGATAACGGCTCACCGATGTTTGAAGCGGCTAAGAAAAATCCCAAGATTAAATTACCCGCTGTCTGGTTCCCTCATGCGATCATGGGTATTTCTACTTCAGACATTTTACAAGACACGACAAAAGGCAAATTTAGCCCGTTCCCTGGCCAGTATTTCGTGGCAGATCAAGGACAATCCAAAGTGATGCGTATGGGTCTTGAGAAAGTGAACGGTGTTTACCAAGGATTTGCTATCAATTACCGTGAAGGATTTCAGTCGGGTATTTTGCGCGAACGTTTTGGCCTCGATGGCAGCATGTTCGTGGGAATGACATCTCGTGGCTGGGGAAGTACAGGTAAGGATGATTTCGGTTTGCAACGTTTGTTTTGGAACGGTAATATGCCATTTGAAATCGATATGATCAAGGCGAAGTCAGATGGTTTTGAGTTTAGTTTTACACAGCCTGTTGATGTGAATTCAGTGAAAAAAGCTGCTTCTTATGCAATTCGCTCGTATATCTACAAATACCAACACCAATACGGTAGCCCGATTATCGAATTAAAAGATTTGAAAATCAAAGGGGTAGAAGTTTCTGCAGATCACAAGAAAGTCCGCATTTCCATCGATGGAATTCGCCAGTTCTTTATCCATGAATTCACCCTAAAAGGGGTATTGAATGAGAAAGGAGAGCCATTGCTGCATGAAACGGCTTATTATACCTTGAATGAGATTCCGGCGGGTCCTGCTTTAGTGGCAGCAGCGCCTCAGGATGAAATTAAAACCACGGTAACAGCAAGGGTTGTTAAAAACTCGATGGGTTATGAATTAGGGATTGCGGGTCTATTAAAGAAACATACGTGCTCCGCTTGCCACGCGAAAGACAGCAAATTAATAGGACCTGCTTTCACGGAAATCGCCAAACGTAATTATTCGAATCAGAAGATTTTAGAGTTAGTATACAAACCTAATCCGCAAAACTGGCCAGACTTTGCTACTGAAATGGCGCCGATGAGTCACGTGCCTAAGGCGGATGTGCTGAAGATAGCAGGTTGGATTAATGGCCTGCGGGAAACCGAAGGTCTGAAGAACCACGACTAAATAAAAAAGCTCTCTGCGATCAACAGAGAGCTTTTTTTATAAATAATATGGTGCTTATTTCTTAGCAGCAACGCTACCTTGAATCGCTAAAACGATTTGAGAAACCTCGCCGTTGTTCATCACGGTTACCGTTTTATTGAAGTTTCCTGGGCGACCAGCTGAATTGTAAGAAGCCGTTACTTTACCTGTTTTACCTGGCATAACTGGCTCTCTTGTCCAATCTGGAGTAGTACATCCACAAGACGGTTGTACGTTAGAGATAACAACAGGTGTTTTCCCTGTGTTCGTGAATTC
>CANFWR010000119.1 GCA_947450865.1 Cytophagaceae bacterium | reverse complement strand
CGCAACAACCCCGTTTGCACTTACTTTCAATTTTGCTGGGCTGGCATAGCGATCCGTTTGTGGATAGGCATTTGGATTTACGCCCGGATCAAAGGTTCCTTTGCCTAGCATATAATCGCCATCCATCTTACCCGCATCATCCCGGTCTTTACCTAGGATAGGTTTAGAAGAGGCCTCCACTAAGAATCGAACTTGTTTGATACCTTCAGCGCCAGCGGTAGGAAAAGGAATTTCGTATTCGAAATAACCTGCTCCTGCCCCATTTAATTTATGCCCTAAAACGCCAGCCCATTGTTTTTTCGGCCAGCTAGATGAACTGTAACGCTCCACTGGCACCGAAATCAATTGTCCTTTTGAAGGTTGTACAGCACCATCTTCGACGATTAAATGCACAAAATTACGGTGCACTACTTTTCCGGATGCATCGCTTAATTCAAACGCTAAGGTATTAATGGATTTATCTGCTGGTAAGGTAATGGACAGAGAATCCAAGGCCTTCACATCCCAGGCAGCGTACGTTAAAATGGAGGTTTTAGTCCAGCGGTTCACTTTTTCGCCTGCCGCATTCGTACCCGTTAGGGTCATTTTTAAGTTCAAAGAACCAGCATCATTCGTAAGAGAAGAAAGATGCAAAGGGATTTTAACCAGTTGACCGGCCTTTCCAGCCCACGTAATTTCTTGTCCAGTAGATAGGTAAAAAGGTCCATGGAAATCTTTCAGAGACATCCCAGGGACAATGGCGTTTAGGCCCGTTTCTTTCTCTGTTCGGTCGAACTTATAGTAACCATTCCATTCGTTAATTACGTCATGGTGTTCGGTATATAACCAGCCGGCTAGTTTAGGATGATTTCGGAAAGAGTTTAAAGCCTTGTGATAATCGAAGGTATAATCGACATCGCCGGTACTTCCTTGGTAACCCCACACATTTCCAAACTCGGAGTTGATCATCGGTTGGGCACCTTGCTGGTATCCTTTTTCGAAGTTCCAAGTGCTTCCAGGATAGGTCTTTGCGGCAAAATCGCCTACTAATTTATCCCATTCATAGCCTGCTTGGTAGGCGTGCCAGGAATTAATGTCTGTTTCCGTGTGACCTCTTCCGCAGCAAACCGAATTGTCTTCGACGAGGCGGGTGGGGTCTAAGGTTTTGGCCAAATGATACACCGACGCCACCCATTTCTGGGTTTCTGGCGTATAAATCGATTTATTATCCTTGTGCGTGAATAAGCCCCAAGTCTCATTGAACGTAATCCAGGAGAAGATCGCTGGGTGATTGTAATCGCGTTTGATCATCTCGTGCAAGGTATACTCCGACTCCTTTTGCATTTCTGCCTCCGGATCACCCCACGAATTAGGCAAATCAGACATCACTAAAAGTCCTAATTTATCCGCCCAATAGAGCTTGCGCGGCACATCCACCTTAATGTGTGTGCGTATTCCATTCAACCCAATCCGCTTGCTGCGCACAATCTCGTCCTTCATAAATTGATCGGATGGGAAGGTATAAAAACCAGTGGGATGGTAGCTTTGGTCTAAAGCCAACTGAACATAAATAGGCTTGTTATTCAATCCGATATACGGAATCTTCGAACCTGGTAAATTCACCACAGATATCTTCCGCATCCCGAAATAACCGTTCACGATATCATTCCCTGATTGAATTTTCAATCCATATAAAAACGGATCTTCTAGAGACCATAAGTGCATTGACTTCACAGCTATATCTGCCACGCCCTCCTGTTTCCCTGCAGAAATTAAAACCGATGCCGTTTGTCCATTCGACAAACTAATTTTCACTTCTTGATTTTTCGAAGCAGGCGCTCCTAGATAAACCTTCACCTGTGCCTTTTTCGCATCAATATCCGGATTCACCGCATAATGATCGATAAAGTTTTGGCCTCTTGCTTCTAAATACACCGTCTGCCAAATCCCCCGCGCATTCCCATACCCTTGCTTTCCATAGAGCGTGAACATCCGACGCTTGTCATCCGCACGAACCGCAATCTGATGCACTGAACCTGGTTTTACCCCTACTAATTCCGCATCGAATGGGGTGTAGCCGCCTTGGTGTTTCCCTATTTGCGCACCGTCTAAAAAGATAGACGTCTCCCAATCTGACGCACCAATGTTAATGAAAACACGTTTGCCCGTCCAAGTCGCTGGTATCTTGATTTCCTTATGGTACCAAGCAACATCGGCCTCATCTTTCACTTCTGAAAGTGGAGATCCCCAAGGAAATGGCACGAGGATTTTCTTCGTATAGCGACTAGGGGATGTTAGCGACGAATCAAAAGCAAAGTCCCAATAGCCATTTAAGTTCAGCCATTGATCCCGTTGTAAGTCAGGGCGAGGGTGTTCCGGAAGCGGTTGATTTTTTTGTGCAAGTGCACAGAAAGACAATCCTGTGAGCAAGAATAGGATGATTTTTTTCATAGGTTTAGATTTGGACACCAGGTGGGTGAACGTACAAATTTGGCGAAAAATCCGAGATATTATATCAAATAAGCGTAATTTTACAGAATGAGTGAATTAGCGGAATTAAAGAAAAAGATCCCTACCCAGGTGGCTGTGTTAGGCGGAGGTAGCTGGGCGACGGCTTTGGTGAAAATCCTTTCTGAAAACAATGTGAAAATTAAGTGGTGGATCCGCCGTAAATCGGACGTTGAATTCATCCGTAAATACAATCACAATCCGAGCTATTTGACGGATGTGGCCATCAATCCACGTAGAGTTAAGACCTACAGCAAGATGGTCGATGCCCTTGCAGGTGTTGAATACATTATTTTAGCGGTTCCGGCGGCTTTCATTCCGAGTACGCTAAAAGACCTCAATAAAAAACATTTCGAAGGCAAGAAAGTCGTTTCTGCCATCAAGGGTATGATTCCTGAGGAGAACCTCTTGGTTACCGACTGGATGGAACGTGCCTTTAATTTGCCTTTAGGCCAAACCTGTGTCATCGCTGGCCCTTGCCACGCGGAAGAGGTCGCGCTAGAGAAACAATCGTATTTAACTATCGCCTCCCCTGATTTAAGTTTAGCACAATCGTTTTCAAATCTCTTGAATAGTCGCTTTTTACAGGCGCACGCCATCCAAGATTTGTATGGAGTGGAATATTGCGCGGTAATTAAAAATATCGTGGCGATGGCCTGTGGAATTACGCGCGGGTTGGGTTTTGGGGATAACTTTCAGGCCGTACTCGTAAGTAATGCGATGCAGGAAATCAAGATCTTCTTAGATGTCGTGTATCCTGAGAAAAACCGGGATTTGAATAGCTCTGGCTATCTTGGTGATTTGTTGGTGACAGCTTATTCGCAGTTTTCTAGAAATAGAACTTTTGGAAATATGATCGGTCGTGGTTATTCTGTAAAGTCTGCGCAAATCGAAATGAATATGATTGCGGAAGGATATTACGCCGTTCGAAGCATTTACAGCATCTCGCGCCAGCACAACATTAAATTGCCCATCATCGAGGCTGTGTACAATATCGTATACGAAAAAGCAAATCCGATGTTAGAGATGAATAAGCTGAAAGGCTTCTTAAAGTAAGAAAGAGCGAATTAATTCGGCTGTTTTTGCCAAAGATTCAGCCGACGGCTTCATCTTCTCCTGCGAGAAATTAATGTCTAATATCCTGTTCATCGGCACTAAATGCACGTGCGCGTGAGGCACTTCTAAACCGATCACTGCTACCCCTACCCGCTTGCAAGGAATCGCTTTTTTGATAGCAGGCGCAATCGTTTGAGCAAATTTCATTAAGTCCCCCAGCAATTCAGGTTCTAAATCAAAGATATAGTCTACCTCTTGTTTCGGGATTACGAGCACGTGTCCTTCCACTAATGGCATCACATCTAAGAAAGCCAGAAAACGATCGTCCTCCTTAATTAAATGACAAGGAATTTCTTTATTGACAATTTTGGTAAATATCGTGCTCATCCTAATCGATCCGTTTTAAATTACATTTAGTGATCGGCTTAATAATCATAGGTACTTTCTCTAGTTTTACCGCGTCAGAATCCAAGCCAAAATACTTATCCTCCGAATGTGTAAACTGCTTCACGAAGAAATAGGCCTTCATGACCATTCGATCTAGTATAGGTAATTCATTATCAAAGGATAAGAATTTCTCCAAAACAACGAAACGGAAATCACCGATCACGTTTTGCTCGTTCAATGATTTATAACGGGAGGTGATATCCACTTCTCCACGAGAAACCATCTCCTCCACTACCTTACGGAAGTACAAGTTAATGCGTTGCTCTACTTTGAAACCTAGCTTAAAGTTTACCTTAATAATGTCATCCGGTTCGATTACAGTCACCTTATACTCCATTGCATACGGATCATCCAAGGTGTCTACGTGGACAAACCAATAGATATCTGCACGCTTAGGACGTCTTTGGAAAATAGAGTAAATAATCTTCGACTCAATATCCGTCACACGACCCGCATTAGACATAAAGACTAAGTGCGTCGCATATTTAGGGATCGTCTCATCTTTACTTAACTCTTTTAATGGCTCGATATAATCCGATAATTTCTCGTATTCCGTTAACTTCTTCTTAATGCGTGTCGCTCTAAACCATACCCACATGATCAAAATAATGACCCCTGCGATGAATAGAGAAACATAACCTCCATGCCAGAACTTCTGCAAGTTTGCGACTAAGAAAGATCCCTCCAAAGTAATATATACAGCTAAAAACAACAATATCCACCACATATCCACTTTCTTGATATGCAGGTAGTATGCCATCAATGAAGTTGTCATTAACATCGTCATCGTGATAGCAAGACCATAGGCCGCCTCCATGTTAGCAGATTCTTTAAACCATAATACAACACCCACGCAGCCCATCCATAATAAAATGTTGATGGAAGGAACGTATAATTGTCCTTTTTGATCAGATGGATAAACCAACCGAACACGAGGCCAAAAGTTTAATCGAATCGCCTCCGAAATCAAGGTAAAGGATCCTGAAATCAAGGCTTGAGAAGCGATTACTGCCGCAGCCGTTGCAATCAAAATGCCCGTAAATAAGAACTCGCGCGGCAACAATTCAAAGATCGGTTTGCGAACACCTAATAGTGCACCTTCGTGCGCTAACAACCAGGCCCCTTGTCCAAAATATTGTAATACCAAGGCTATTTTTACAAAAATCCAGCTGACACGAATATTCTCTCTACCGCAGTGACCTAAATCAGAATACAAGGCTTCTGCTCCTGTAGTACATAAAAATACCGCTCCCAAGGTCCAAAATCCTGCCGTTCCCGATTGATGCGTTGTCAATAATTCCCACGCATAAACAGGTGATAAGGCTCTAAAAATGGTCCAATCTTGCCCTATCCACAAAAGACCTGTCAAGGCTAACATAGAAAACCAAACGAGCATAATCGGGCCAAAAAGTTTACCAACAACTTTGGTTCCAAAAATTTGAAAAATAAATAGACCCGTCAAAATAACGATAACAATAGGTACAGTATCAGTCACGTAAGGAGTCCCATCCGGATGATGCAACATTTTCAATCCTTCAATCGCAGACGAAACCGAAATGGGTGGCGTAATAATACCATCCGCTAACAAGGTCGCCCCCCCGATAATGGCTGGTAAGGTTAACCACTTCGCATGACGTCTTACTAATGCAAAAAGGGCAAAGATCCCGCCTTCACCCTTATTATCTGCCCGTAAAATTAAAATCACATATTTCAACGTTGTCTGTAAAGTCAACGTCCAAAAAATACAAGACAATCCGCCTAAAACAGTTAATGAATTAATCGGATTATCTCCGATGATTGATTGCATTACATACAATGGAGATGTTCCAATATCCCCGTAAATGATCCCCATCGCCACTAATAAACCGGCTGCGGTGGCTTTACTTTTGTGTTTGTGTTCCATTATTAATCTCTAGGGAGTAAAAGTCTTATCAAACGGCTTTGTTTATCTTAAAAATTAAATGCAATAAATGCTTAAAATTGTACTATTTATACCTGTTTTCTTGAAATATTCCAAGAAACGGATGCAAATATAGATTTAATTTCCTGATAATGAATATCCTTTGAAATTAATTTAAACGATACGTATCCATTGATTCTCCGGGCTCGATTTTTAACACGCGAGTGAGGACTAAGAGGACTAATTTTCTGGAAGCCAGCCACATAGGAATTTGGGCTTGTTGTGCTAACTCAGTTAGGGTTATTTGGCCATTTTGACGTACATAATCGAGTAGGGATCGTTCGATGTCCCCGTAGGCGAAACTGATGCCGTCATCGTTTTGGCGACGTAAAATTTGCTTCATTTCTTTACTCGCCTGGATGGTACGGTCCTTTACACGGACGTAGCATACCGGGTGTGGGTCTGTATCTAATTGAACAAAATGCGGTTTGTCCACGCTTTCATAGACTTGATAGACCAAAACCTCACGGCCATTATCCAAGCGAATTCGATAGGCTCGATACGTAAAAACAGGAAAACAATATTTTTCAATCGCGCGCTCCAGCAAGAATTGCTCTTCCTCTGCGAATTTCACTCCTTCAATCACTCCCGCATCGCTAACTCCTACGAATAGATGTCCTCCCTCGGTATTAGCGAAAGCGACTAGCTCCTTCACTATCTTTTCCGGAAATTTCACTTTCATTTTGAATTCCAGACGCAAGCCTTCTCCATGACGAACGAGATTTTTTAGATTACGAACATCTAGTAAGCTCTCTTCTTCGTCTCCGGAAGGCAAATCCAATACTATTTCTGATCCAATACGCATGACACTCGAAGATAACTAATTATTTTTTCTATCTATTAGTATAGTTATTCAATAGACAATATG
>CANFWR010000118.1 GCA_947450865.1 Cytophagaceae bacterium | reverse complement strand
CTAGCCTTTCAGGCTTTGAAAAAAATGGGAAATAAGGCTGAATCCGTATTGGAAAATGAATTCAACACGAATGAAAATCCGCGATTTAGAGCTCGTGCATTTTGGGTATTGAATCAAGGATCACGTTCGAATGAGTTTATCCAAAAAGCGTTCGACCAAGCAAACCCTAACCTAAAAGCAATGGCCATTCGGGCAGCGAAGCAAAAACCCTTTGCGGAATGGTCTGCACTAGCTACAAAAGCGGCAAAAGATCAACATGCCTCTGTTAGACGCGAATTAGCGATTGCATTGCGCCATCTTTCGGGAGAGGAAGTCAATAAATTGTGGGCGAGTCTAGCCATGCGCCATAATGGCACTGACCGTTGGTATCTTGAAGCTTTAGGAATCGGAGCGGATGGGAACTGGGACGAACGTTTTGCGGCTTATGCAGCCCTAAAGCCCGAGAATTCGAAGGGATATGCAGATGTGGTTTGGAGAGCGAGAACCGAGAAAGCGCTTCCTGCTTTAATTGAATTGATTGGAAACACGAAATCCTTAGCTTATTTCCGTGCGTTGGATTTTATGCCTGGAGAACAGAAATCAGAAGCTTTATTTGGACTAATAACTGGTAAATTTGCCAACGATGCAACCGCACAATTAGAGGCTGTTCGCCATATCAAACCAGCCTACATTGCTTCTCATCCTGAAGTAAAGTCGATGCTTTCTGCTTTGCTTAAGCAAATCAATGGCAAGCCCTATTTAGAATTAGTGGATTACTACCAACTAACGGAAGAAAGTCCACGCGTGTTAGGGATGATTTTAGCTGGTACGGAAGCATCCAAATCGGGTCAGGTATTGTATAATTTGCCTGGTGGCGCTGAATTAATCCGCTCAAAATTCTTAGCAGGTAAAGAAGCGGAACAATTAGCGATGATTGAAACATTGCGCTGGCAAGGAAAAACGGAATCAGCACAATTATTGTTTGAAGCCACAGCGAATCCTAAATTAAGCAAGTCCGTTCAAATGCAGGCCGCGCGCGTGATTGGAAATGCTTATCCAACGGAAGAATTTGTCTTGGACTTATTGGAGAAAAAGAAAATCGCTACAGCCTACGTTCCTTTGGTGGTAGAAAGTCTTCAAAAGGCGTGGAGAAAGTCCATTCGAATGAAAGCAAATAGTTATTTAGACAAACATCAAACTGAAACTAAGAAAGCGCATCCAGGGATGGCTGAATTAATCAAAATGTCAGGAGATGCGGTAAAGGGAAAAGTTGTCTTCACAAATTCGTGTACGATGTGCCACCTAGTTAATAATGAAGGAATTGATTTTGGACCTAAACTAAGTGAAATAGGCACGAAATTATCGAAAGAAGGAATGTACATGTCCATATTACACCCAAATGCGGGGATTGGATTTGGCTATGAAACCTTTGAGGTTAAAACTAAATCCAGAGATACGTACCAAGGAATCATCGTCTCCAAGAATGAAACAGATATTGTATTACGTATTCCAGGAGGAATCGTTAAAAGTTTTAAAACATCTGCTCTAAAATCCTATAAGCAATTACCGGAGTCCTTGATGCCGGAAGGCTTAGCGGATGGAATGAGTACGCCTGAATTAGTCAATCTAATCGAATATTTGTCCACTTTAAAGAAGAAATAAGATGAATCGCCGTGATTTTGCCTCTATCTTGGGAGCTAGTTTATTGATCCCCTCCTTTTCAAAAGGGTCTACAATGGCTCGTGAAAAAACCTTTGAATTGAACTATGCCCCACATTTTGGCATGTTTAAAAACCACGCAGGGCCTAATGAACTGGATCAACTTCAGTTTATGTACGATCAAGGGTTCACGGCGTTAGAGGACAACGAATTAATGGGACGACCGGTGGAGTTACAAGAGAAAATTGGAGAAAAATTAGCCAAGCTCAATATGAAAATGGGCGTTTTTGTTATCAAATTCGATGGCTTCTTTGATAAGCAAACCATGACAACCGGCAAAAAAGAATGGACAGATTTATTCCTGGCTTCTTGCAGAAAAGCGGTAGAAACATCCAAACGTGTGAATGCGAAATGGGCGACGGTCGTTCCGGGTAATTTCACACGAGATCTTCCAATGGGAATTCAAACAGGTCATGTGATTGACAACCTGAAACGCGCGGTTGAAATCTTAGAACCCGCTGGATTAACCATGGTTTTAGAGCCATTGAGCGACAATTCAGACTTATTCTTGCGCTATTCAGATCAAACCTACAGCATTTGCCGTGCGGTGGGCTCCCCTTCTTGCAAGATCCTGTTCGATATGTACCATATGCAGCGAAATGAGGGTAATATGATGGCTAACATAGACAAATGCTGGGATGAAATTGCCTATTTACAAATAGGTGATAATCCAGGACGTAAAGAACCCACTACGGGTGAAGTGAATTACCAAAATATTTTCAGGCACTTAAAACAAAAAGGATATTCGGGCGTTTTGGGGATGGAACATGGAAATTCTAAGCCTGGTAAGGAGGGAGAACTCGCTTTAATCGATGCATATCGTAAATCCGACGTTTAATATTTGCTTTTCTGAATTTTAATTTAGACATTCGCTTAATTATCTAATTAAGATGGACGCAAAATTCAAAGCAATCAACGATCCTACCCGGAGAGAGATCTTGCATTTCTTAGTCAATGGCCCTCAAAACGCCGGACAGATTGCCAGTCAGTTTGATATGAGCAAACCGAGTATTTCGCATCATTTGGATCTATTAAAACAGGCCAAACTGATCCAAGCGGATAAAAAGGGGCAATTCATTGAGTACAAACTCGACAAAACCGGATTTGAAGTCATTCATGCCTGGTTCAAAACATTCTCTACCTACTTTGAATTCCCTAAGCCTAAAATTAGAATCGAAATTTAATCTGTTTTATGATGTCTCTTCACCTGCCCAGCACTTTCCAATTTATACAGTCACATCTACCCGCTAACACGAAAGGCTTAGGTATAACCACCTTAGCTAAGCGCAATTTCTTCCAATCGATAGGCGATTTTTTCGCGGAGAAATCAGGTAAACAACGCGTTTCCTATATAGCTGTGGGCGATGACTTTATCACGCAATTGCATTTTCAAGGGGAAAGTTTAATCGCTGAAAAAACGATCCAATTAGATCAATTAGATCATTTTTATGTATCAGAAGGCCAAACACCGGACGGGATCATCCACCACTTGTCCTGTGATGCAACGGTCATCGTTTCTGCGAAGAAAATGGTAGATCACCACATTAAAATTCTTCCTTGCTTATTAGGTGAAAACGCGAGCAATGTTCAAGCTATCCAAAGCATTCAATGGGCGCAAGAATCGAAGAAAGCGTTGACAGAGATTTTGAAAGGCTGGCCAGCTCAAATTCAAGAGAGAAAAGCGCGTATCGCAGCTGAAGAAGCAGCAGCCTTAAAAGCGGCAGAAGAAAACGCTTAATTATTCAGAGACTTTTTCATCGACTTTCAAGTCAAATAGCTCTTTAGATGTAATGGCTACGAGGCTGACTAAGACCATCGTAACCCCTGCTCCAATCAAAACAGAAGGAACGGTGCCAAAAATCTTGGCGGCTACGCCTGACTCAAAGGCACCCATTTCATTTGAAGTGCTGACGAAAACACCATTTACTGACGAAACGCGCCCCCTCATTTCATCGGGAGTATAGAATCGTAAAACCGTTTGGCGAATCACTACAGAGATTGAATCGAAGGCACCAGTAAAGAAAAGCGCCGTTACTGAAAGCCAAAAATTCGTCGATAAGCCAAATACAAAAGTGGCTAAGCCAAAACCCGCAATGGCCAAAATCAAGTTCCTCCAGGCATGTTTTAATGGAGGAAAATAGACTAAAGTAACCATCGTCACTACGGCTCCGACCGATGGTGCGGCACGTAAAATTCCTAATCCCTCCGCCCCTACTTTCAAAATATCTTCCGCAAAGATGGGTAGGATGGCTATCACCCCTCCAAACAACACCGAAAACAAATCCAATGAAATGGAATAAAGAATAATTTTAGTTTTAAATACGTATGCAATTCCCTCCCGCAAACTATGCCAAATGGATTCGTGCTGCACCGTTTTGACTGGAACAGGTCGATTGTCTATTTGAAATATACAGAACATGACACCTAATAATAAGGCAATCACCGTGATCAAGGATCCTGATAAACCGGCATAAGCATATAAAAACCCTGCCACACCTGGGCCTAAAATAGAGCCTAACTGCCAGAAAGAACTATTCCAAGTGGCAGCATTGGCAAAAACCTCCTTAGGTACCAGAAAGGGATTCAAAGAAGAGGCGGCGGGGCTGAAAAAACCTTTGGAAAGACCTATGATGAAAATAACCGCATAGATCGAATAGATATGAAACTCCTGATCTGCGGATTGCAGTTGTGTACTCGAATATAAAAGGAAAACCGAGGACGCAATAATCAAGGATAGCGTCACCTGCATAATCGTTTTCTTATCCCGATTGTCCGCAAAATGACCCCCAAAAAGCACCAACGAAATAAAGGGAACCGCTTCTGCCAAGCCAATCAAACCCAAGGCAAGCGGATTATGCGTTATCTTGTAAATTTCGTAAGCTAAGACAACTTCCTGAATCAACAAGGCAATCGTAAAAAGCGTATTCCCGGTCACATAAGCCCGAAATTCCGGAAAAGCTAAGGCTTTGTACGCGTCTTTATGCTGAAAAAATCCCATAGAATAAGTAAATAAGAGGGCTCCAAAACGCCATATCACCCAGCAAACGCTTCTCTTCTGAAAAAGGCAAGCGGGATAATACAAACGTTATCCCAAATGTAACCAAAAAAGGCAAGACGGTGAAGATTTCCTGAGTTGCAGCATAAATGCCACTTAAAAGACCTACCAGAATCCATTCTGTTTTCCGTAATCTTCCCGCATAAAAATGACTCGGCGATTCCATCAAATTAAAGTAACAAAGATTTTGGTAGGCTAAGGCAATTAAAGGTAATACGAGAAGAATGGATTTGGGTTCTCGAACCCACACCACTAAACCCACACCTACCGCATATAATAGAGCCGTAAACAACTCCTTTTCCGACCTCAACCAGCGTTTATGCCAGGCATATCCATAAATTAGAATGAAAAGAAGTACAGAAAATCCAGCGAATAAAACTTCCAACCGCTGAAAAGGTAGCAAACAAAGAATTGAAACCCCTAAGATTACCAATAGGATGCGTATCAGTGGACTTTTATCTAGATGCAGTCGATGACGCTCATCTTGAACGGGCTGAAAAAGATTATCAATTTGCCTATCTACTAAATACAAGAACCAAACGACTAAAGCTAAAATCGCCATTTCTGGATAAGACGGTATGGCATGAAAATACACCTGATAGAGAAAGCATTGGTACAGAACGGCACCTATAACAACCTCTAAAGAAAGATTTCTAATAAAGCGCATCTATCGATTGAATCACGTGAATCTCCATTCCTATCTTAATTTTTCCTGTAGAAATAGGAACAAATTGCTGACCAAAATAAACTTTGTGATTTATCGTCCGGAACGATGCCAAAGCCTTCAACGTCTTTTTATCTGATTCCCCCGTCAGTGGATTTACGTTTACGAGGGGACAACGGGCGCAGGGTTTGGCACCTGAAAGAGAAACTTCTCCTATCTTTAATTCAGCCCAAGTATCTTCCACAAAAGGCTCTAGCAATGAAACAATGATATTCGGTCTAAAACGCAGCTTATCAACCGGTTCTGATAAATGCTTTTGCAAAGCAGCATAAGAACCTTCACTGACTAAAAGCAATGGCAAAGAATCCGCAAAAGAAGTGTTTTTCGCAATTTCGGTTTGGTATTTCGCCTTCATCACCCGCGGTTTTTCTGACGAAATCCGTACCAGCATTATCTCTTCTGATAAAGCATTTGAAAACCACTCAGACCAACCCTCCAATACCTCTCGAGCTGGCAATTGATCCTCCCAAATTTCGACAGGAATCCAAGAACCTAATGTGGGTTCCCAGGTCAATTCCTTCTCTAATCCAGAGGTGGTGTCTTTGACTATAAAGCCCAAAGCAGACTCAGTTAAGACAAATCGCGTCAATTCAGGCCGCGTCCTTTGTGTGATAAATTTTCCAACAGCATCCACTAACATAAACCGACGATCGCCTCGCAATCCTTCTGTCTCCATCACCGCTTCCGTTAAAGAAACCGCGCCTAATGACTTAATGGGATAGATATAGAGATGAGTGACCATAAAACAAATGTAAACTTTTCTGTTCAAAAAGCCTTATGGGTGCTTATAGGCTTTGTGCTTCCTATTGTGACTTGATTTTGTTAAGTTTGTTTTATTGATTGTCTGTAACCTATACCTATGAAACCATTTCGCCTAGCCTTATTCGCTCTTTTGTCCCCTATTGCGGCACAAGCTCAACAAATGTTAACGTTGGAAGACGCAATCCAACAGGGAATTACGAAGCAATATTCGATTCAAATTTCAAGACAAAAAGAGCGCATTGCAGCTAACGAAAATAGCCTAGGAAATGCCGGTTTTCTGCCTTTGATAACAGGAACCGCCTCTAAAAACTATACAATATCAGGCTTGGATCAATCGTTTTTTGGTGGAGTAAGAGCACCACTAGTGCAGTCTGGAGTAAATTCCAATGCTGGAAATGCGGGAGTAGCCATGGCTTGGACCTTATATGATGGCCAAGGCATGTTCATCCTACGTGACCGGTTTAAAGAATTACAAAACTTAGGGGCGAAACAAACGGAATCATCTATTGAGAACTTAATTGCCTTAATTTCCTCTACTTATTATGATATTATTCGCCAAAACTTACGCGTTAATAACTTCAAAAAAGGATTAGAAAT
>CANFWR010000117.1 GCA_947450865.1 Cytophagaceae bacterium | reverse complement strand
TACTACGAAGGTCTTATTTCATTGACCAAAAAAGGAAAAGCCGGCGCCGAGGAGATCAAACAAATGATGATCAACTTACGCTCGAACGTCCCAGCCACGGTAGCAGGTTCGAAACCAGTCCGCGTTTTGGACTACGAAGGATTAGTTTCAACGGACTTATTAACGGGCGAAACAACGCCTATCAAAGTAGGTTTAGGCATCGAAGCTTCTAACGTGATTCAATTAATACTAGCGGACGGATCGAAAGTATCCGCGCGTCCATCCGGCACAGAGCCTAAGATCAAATTCTATGTTTCTGTAAATGCTCCATTAGCTTCTGCGGCTGACTTCTTTACCGTGTATGCGGAATTGCAGAAGAAGGTGGGGGTGATTCAGGGGGATTTAGGGCTTAATTGAAAAAGCAAAGTTCAAAGAGCAAAGTTCAAAAAGCAAAGTTCAAAGAGCAAAGTTCAAAGTTGGAATAAAAAAGGGGCTGAGCGCCCCATTTTTTATGATTAGATTGGTAATTAATTATGATTATCAGTTTAATCAATTCCTTTAAACTGTTATTTGATTTCATTGCTGAACATTATAATTCTCAAATGATTCAGCGCTACTATTTTGACACTTCTATATTTGGAGGGTATTTTGATCCAGAATTTTCCAAAGAAACAAAACAAATTTTTGACACCGTGTCAAAAGGTAAAATTATTTGTATCTACTCTGATTTATGTGAAAAAGAATTAATTCTAGCCCCCAGTCGAATTAGCGCATTATTAGAAAAAATACCCTTTGCATTCAAACAAAAGATTTTAGTAACTCCAGAATGCCTTGAATTAGCCTCTAGTTATATTAAACACAAAGTTGTCGGCTATACTAGTTTGGATGACTGCATTCACATCGCTACCGCTACTATTTATCATGCGGATGCATTGTTAAGTTGGAACTTCAAACATTTTGTTAACTCTGATAGAATTACCGGTTATAATCATGTAAATTCAGCGTATGGTTACCTAAAAATTCCAATTAAATCTCCAAGACAAATCATATGAAAAAGGAATTACCGGTTTTGAATGGGTTAGATACGGTAAAAACATTCCGTCGTATCAAGACAAAGATTAGCCTTGAATTTAAAGACTTAACTTCTGAAGAAATTTTAAAAAGGCTCGCTAAGTCTGGCGAAGAGTATAAACTGAGAACCCAGTTAATAAATAAATGAATTTTAAAAGAGCCTTACCCAGGGCTCTTTTTATAAGTAAACTGATAATGATTACGTTCATGTCCAAATTATAAGTTTACTGATTTTTATAGTGGTTGAATTGACTCACCTTTGAGATAAATAAACCACTATAATGAAAAATCAAACTCGCATATTAAGCTTGCTAATTTTAGCTTGCTTAATTTTCCTCATCTCTTGTACAAAAGAAACAATAATTGAACCAGACAATGTCATTTCCACCTGGTATGAGTTGCATAAAAATCCCAATACCTTAGAAACTGTCCAATGGGACAAAATGACTACTTTACAATTATCCGATAGCTCAATTGCCTATTCTGTGCCAGCCAAAGACTCGGTGAATTTTAAAGAACTCGTATTTTTTAAAGAGGTGGGAAAGCAAGAGGCCGTTTATAAAGTATATTCTCCACTCAAAAACGGGCTAGAATTAAAAGTTTATTCACTTAGTGGAATCTTGCTTAAAAATGGAATTATCAATAGAAGGTCAAGCAAAAAATATTCATCGTCATTTCGAGAAATGAGAAAGGATATCGAAATAGGTACCTTACTTGATGAGGTTATCGTTACTGCACCTAAACTAAGTGGTAGTGATTGGAGCGCTTGGACCGGTGTTCATTATGGAGGAGGGGGTGATTATTCGCAAGGTTATCTTCCTTATTTCGGGAGCGGTGGCGGAGGTGGTGGAAATTCTAGTCCAATGAATTTCTCTGACTATAACTACTCAAAAATCACAAACAACTTAACCAACCCTTGCTTCATACAGGTGCTTCAGGAATTACAGGCAGGGAATGCGTATGGAAGGGTTGGGGAGATTTTACGAAAGTTCGGTCTTGAGAATTCTGGTTTGAATTTTACAATTAATGAAAAAGAAATACCCATAAGTTATTCCAAAACAAAGGTAAATGGTCTAGAATATGATATCGTAAATAGAATCTTTGGAAATACAGTAGACAACACTATTTCATTAAATCCTGTCACGCTTAATCAAGCTTCAAAAGAATTTATTGCTGCTACAATTTTACATGAAATGCTTCACGTTTATATAAATATTGATGGATTAACAGAACACAATCAAATTATTGAAAATTATACAAATGGTATAAGTGAAATGCTTATTTCAATTTACCATATGTCCCCAGTAGAAGCTAAAAATATTAGTTATTCTGGCCTAAGATCAACCGGATTTTATACAAAAAATATATTATCAAATTCTATTCTACACAATTCAATAAATTTATCAATTTCGAATTATGCAAACTATTTAAACAATATGAATCATGGAACATACTGCAAAAATTAAATCAGCATTAACATTCATCTTTTGTGCATTATTATTCACAAGTAAAGGTCAAGTGAAGGAAGCAAATGAAATAGAATTCAAAAATTCAGAATTCAGAAACAGTTTCGCGACTTATGTTGAAAATGGATACATTGATACAACCACTTATTCAATCAATGTTTTTGTATTCAATGTAGATGAAAAGGGAATTGTAAATCATATCACTCATACAGGAAATTTAGATTCTGCCGGACTAAAATTTGTGGTGGATCGAATAAAACGTAGCGAGCTATATTGGGTAAAATCTATTCCTTCAGCTTCGAATAAATGGTTTATATTACCATTCATTGCAGGTGATCCTAGGATTGACGGAAAACAACCCAGTTTGGAAGAAATAAATCGACTAGTAACTATTATTTTATTTGAAATCAAAAATAGAATGATTCCTGGCGTAGATAATGTTAGACTGCTACATACGAGACAATCCCTGTATGGCAATCAGGTGGTAATGTAAGTTTTAAAGTAGCCAATAAATATTTCACAAATCCATCTAGGCAGGAGATTCCAACTTTATGCTTTATTCTTTGTGCTTTATGCTTTAATCTATACTCTCTACTCTATAATCTCTAATCTCCCCGGATACAACCTATCAAAATAATCCATAAATTCAGCCAACTAAACCGATAACTATGTTGACTGAATCTCAGATCCTTGCCTACAAGCAGGATGGATTTATCCAGGTTCCTCACTTTTTTTCGCCAGAAGAAATTGATTTATTATTTCAGGTGGCGACGGATGAATCCGTGGTTAATCACGCCTTTGACCTGAACGATCAAACAGGTAAAAAAACAAAATTGACGCTTTGGTTTACGGCAGGAGATGATTCTTTTGGCCTGATGTCGCGTTGCAAGCGGATGGTCACATCCGTTCAAAGCCTATTAGGGGAAGGTGAAGTTTGCCATTTTCATTCCAAAGTCATGCAAAAAGAACCTCGCGTGGGTGGTGCTTGGGAATGGCATCAAGATTATGGTTATTGGTATAAAAACGGTTTTCTTTTTCCTGAATCGATGGTATCCGTTATGATCGCTTTAACGGACGCCACCATAGAAAATGGCTGCCTTCAAGTACTGAAAGGCACAAATCACATGCAGCGAATCGAACACCATTTTGCGGGAGAACAACAAGGAGCCGATATGGTATTTGTGGAAGAGGCGGAGAAGGTTTCTGAACTTGTCTATTGCGAATTAAAGGCGGGGGATGTGCTTTTTTTTCATCCAAATTTGTTGCACCGATCGGAAGCAAATTTATCCGAAAATGCGCGTTGGTCAGTAATTTCAGCCTATAATTTAGCATCAAACAAACCGTTTTTGGAGAAAAACTTATCTTGTATTACGCCTATCAGTATGGTGCCTGATGAGGCTATTTTAGCGAGTGGAAAAAAAGCAGTGATTGGAGCTGACTTCCTGGCTAAAGAAGAAGAGATCACGTTAAAAATCAACAAATAATGGCTAAAATATGTATTCTAGGTGGTGGATTCATTGGTAGATTCTATGCCGAATCCCTTTGTGGCAGACGAAGCAAAGATAGCGTCACTGTGGTTTATTCCAGAAAAGAGACTACTGCCTCTCGCTTCGCGAAAGATTATGACGTACCCCATTATTGTACCGAAATGGAGGATGCCATTGCACATGCAGAATCTGAATTTGTCGTTATAGCCTTGCCTAACTATTTGCACGAAGAAGCGGTCATGCTATGCGTGAAACATAAAAAAGCGGTTCTTTGCACAAAGCCCCTAGGTAGAACGGCAGCAGAAGCACTTCGAATGACGTTGGCTTGTGAAGAAGCGGGCGTTTTTGCGGGGTATTTAGAAGACTTATGTTATACACCTAAATTTTTAAAATCGGTTAAAAGTGTAGAAGAGGGGGCGATAGGGAGAGTTCTTTGGGCTAAATCCCGGGAGACACACCCTGGACCACATGCCGATTGGTTTTGGGATATGGAGAAAGCGGGTGGTGGCGCTGTGGTTGATTTAGGATGTCATTGCATCGAGATTGCGCGTAATTTTATAGGTAAAGATGTGCTGCCAGTGGAGGTGATGTGCTGGGCAGATACACAGGTTAAACCGATTGACGCAGAAGATCATGCGATTGGATTGGTTAAATATGAAAATGGGGCTATCGGTCAATTTGAGGTTTCTTGGACGTTTAGAGGCGGGATGGACTTACGGGATGAAGTGATGGGAACGGAAGGGACTATCTGGGTTAATTCTTTCCTGAGGACGGGATTTGAGATGTTTACCAGCGGAAATACGGATAATTATGTGGCCGAAAAAGCAGAAACGAATGTAGGTTGGCAATTCCCAGTGGGTGATGAAGCGCACGAATTAGGCTACCCTACGATGTTCAACGATATGTTCGATGCCTACGAAAAAGGAATTCAACCGCGCGAAACTTTTTACGATGGATATGTAGTCAATGCGATCATTGATGCAGCTTATAAATCTGCCAAAACAAAACTATGGGAACCCGTTCAACTCCCAGAATGGCGCGGAAAAAGGGGACTAACCAAGCCATCTGTCTACCAGGAATACGATGAAAAGCACTGGCTTATCAAAGAAGAAATTCTTCCGAATGGTGATAAAAAAATTATCATGAAGGATAAATCAACCGGCGTCATCTCAGAGAAAACGCAATTAAGCTAATTTAAACTCACTCGTAAAGTGGAATTCAATCTCTGGATTATTAGTTTGATTCATACGTAGAATCCAATCAGATTCGGCTAAGAAGACGTAGTTACCGTCTTTGTCTTGGGCGATGTTTTGACCCTTTAGACGGACAAATTCTTGCAGCTTTTTAGGATCTTCTGAGGTGATCCAGCAAGCTTTGGTAACAGACATGCCATCGAAGCGACACTTCGCACCATATTCATGTTCTAGGCGGTATTGAATTACTTCGTATTGAAGTTCTCCTACGGTTCCTACAATCTTACGATTACCTAATTGAGGTTGCAAGAATAATTGGGCAACTCCCTCGTCTGTTAATTGGTCGATGCCTTTTTCGAGCTGTTTAGCTTTCATCGGATCGAGGTTAATTAACTCCTTAAAGATTTCTGGAGAGAAAGAGGGAATGCCTTGGTAGTTCAATACTTCGCCTTCGGTGAGGGTATCTCCGATTTTGAAGTTACCTGTATCGTACAAACCTACCACGTCGCCAGGGAAACCTTCTTCGATGACCTCTTTATCTTGGGCCATAAAGTTGTAGGGGTTCGCGAAACGAACGTTTTTCTTTAAGCGGATGTGTTGGTAGAAAGTATTGCGTTTGAATGTGCCGGAACAGATGCGCAAGAAGGCGATTCTATCGCGGTGTTTTGGGTCTAGGTTCGCGTGGATTTTAAAAATAAATCCAGTGAACTTCTTCTCTTCCGGTTCCACGGTACGCACGTCCGTTCCACGCGCTTGCGTAGAAGGTGCGATGCGAGTAAATGTATCTAATAGTTCTTGAACGCCGAAGTTGTTTACAGCAGAACCAAAGAACACAGGGGCGATATCACCTGAAAGGTAATCATTACGATCAAAGGGTTCGTAAACGCCGTCGATTAACTCGACGTCTTCACGCAATTGATTCGCATCGCGGTCACCCACGCGGGCATCTAAATCAGGGGAATCGATGTCGACAGCGACGACTTCTTTTTCGATTTTGGTCTTATTCGCTGAGAATAAATTCAGTGATTTTTCCATTAGGTTATAGACGCCTTTGAAGTTTTGGCCCATATTAATCGGCCAAGTTAACGGACGTACTGAGATACCTAATTTTTGTTCTAATTCGTCCAAAAGGTCGAACGGGTTTTGGCCTTCGCGGTCCATCTTGTTAATGAAGATGATCACGGGGGTTTTGCGCATACGGCAAACCTCCATCAGACGCTCCGTTTGTTCCTCCACACCCTTCACACAGTCTATGACTAGGATTACGGAATCCACCGCCGTTAAGGTACGGTAGGTGTCCTCTGCAAAGTCCTTGTGACCCGGCGTATCCAGGATATTGATTTTTAATTGATTGTACTCGAAAGTCATCACGGAAGTCGCGACCGAGATCCCACGCTGACGTTCGATCTCCATAAAGTCAGACGTAGCGCCTTTCTTAATCTTGTTCGATTTTACGGCACCAGCTGTTTGGATTGCTCCCCCGAAGAGAAGCAATTTCTCCGTCAATGTGGTTTTACCAGCATCGGGGTGAGAAATAATCCCAAAGGTTCTGCGTTTCGCAATTTCAGTTACTATCTGAGTCATTCGTTCTTTATTAAAATCAAGGTGCAAAAATACGCCAAAATTGGGGGAATTAAAAGGGCAAAAAAAAGCCGGGGCTTTCGCCCCGGCTCCTTTTCATTGAAAGAATTACTCTCTCGTATTCAGCAATGATCTTGGTCTACCGTAC
>CANFWR010000116.1 GCA_947450865.1 Cytophagaceae bacterium | reverse complement strand
CAATATGGCTAAAGGCTAAAACCTTGCAAAAAGTATGGAGCCGATAGGACGGGTGTTCACCTCTTCCCATCTCGAACAGAGAAGTTAAGCCCCGCACCGCTGATGATACTGGGATCAAACCCGGGAAAGTAAGTAAGCTCCAAGTTATTATTGAAAGACCTGCACCTAAAGTGTGGGTCTTTTTTTATGCCCTCTGATTATCAGCTTTATTCTTTGTGCTTTCTGCTTTATACTTTACTTTTACAGCATGACAATTCTCTACATCATTCTAGCCCTAGTAGCCGGCGCAGGTGCTACCTATCTCCTATTTCAAGGTAAAATTGCTTTGTTACAAAGTCAATTAGCTCAAGCTAACCAAGATCAGGCAAAACAGGCTACTTTGGAGGCGGAAAACCGGACACTTTTTGGAAAATTATCTCAAATTGAAGGCCAGAATGAAACCTTAAAGATGACAGTGGAAAATCAGAAATCTGATGAGGAGAAGCTACGCAAAATGCTAGTAGATATCAGCAATGAATCTGTTCTGAGACAAGGAAAGATGTTAAGCGATCAGCAACAGGTCAAATTAAACGACGTTTTGAACCCTCTCAAGGAGAAATTACGCGAGTTTGAGGAGAAGGTTAATCTAGGTCAAAAAAATAGCTTAGAACAAAGTACGGTGCTCATGGAGCAGATTAAGAACCTAACGAGTTTAAATCAAACCGTAACTCAGAAAACAGAGGATTTAACAAATGCTCTGAAAGGGTCAAATAAGTCACAAGGAAACTGGGGCGAAATGATTTTGGAACGCGTATTAGAAAGTTCTGGATTGAAAAATGGGATGGAATACCAAACTCAATTTGTAACCAAAAACCAGGATCATGATACGATTAAACCAGATGCAGTCATCTTCTTGCCTGACAATAAAAACCTTATCATTGACAGTAAGGTTTCATTAGTGGCTTACGAACGTTACACCAGTGCTGAAGAAGGTACAATAGAGAAAGATTTGGCACTAAAAGCACACATTGAATCCCTAAAAACACATATCAAGGAGCTTTCTTCGAAAGATTACCACACCGCATTAGATTTAACCAGTCCAGATTTTACCTTGTTATTTATCCCTATTGAATCTGGATTCGTGGCAACCATTAGTCAGGATACTAGCTTATTCAACTATGCATGGGATCGAAAAATTGTCTTAGTCTCCCCTTCTACCCTATTGGCGACATTGCGGACAATTGCGTCGGTTTGGAAGACAGAATACCAAACCCGAAATGCCATTGAAATTGCACGTCAAGCAGGCGATTTATATGATAAATTTGTCGGTTTCACGAAGGATATGGAAGATGTGGGAAAACATATCAAGAAAGCAGAAGATGCCCACAGTGATGCCATCAACAAACTAAGTACCGGGAAAGGAAACCTAATTAATAGAGCCCAAAACCTACATAAATTGGGCATTAAGTCGACGAAAAAACTGAATCAGGGATTGGTTCAAGATGAAGAACCAGAGATTGAGGAAGAATAAATTTAGATCAGAGATTATAGAGTAGAGAGCAAAAATCTATACTCTCTACTCTATAATCTCAAATCTATTTAGCAACCTCCTTTATTAGGTATGCGCTTATAAATCACTTTACTATCTCTTTCAAGATAGTCGCCTGAAACGATAGCAAAGGCATATTTAGGGGCTTTTGTAACACTGCGGCTTTTGATAACAATTTTATCGTTCACCTTCAGGCTTTTCAATTGTTGCATTTCGGCTTTGGAAACTGGACCCATTGAAAGGATATATTCTTCTCCTTCTATATTAACCATTACTCCAAAACCCAATCTCGCTCCCTCTGGAAGAGAAAGAGAAGATACGACTCCCTCTATTTTGGCATTGCTGCGTATAAACTTATTTATTTTTACAGCGCCGGCATGCACTTTTTTACCTGCAGGTGAAGATTCCCAATTTTTAAATTGAACGCCATCTGGGCTAGTTTCCCACTTATTTAAAGCCGCTTTACTCTCTGCAGCAGTTAAAGGCTTGGGGGCTGATTTAAATGTTGTTTCACTTAATGAATCATAATTATTGTATAACAATACCCCAACCACGACAAGTGACAAAAAAAACACATTTACATTTGCTTTCATATCCTGAAATTTAAGTTGTACTGACTACCGCCAACTGTCCACTGCCGCCTGTATTATGCTTTCTTCAAAAACTCCGTTCTCAGAACCATCATCGATTTCTCTACTTTGCCTTCTACTTCATCAGCATCGTCCGTTAAACGAATGTTTTTCACCATCGTTCCACGCTTGATCACACTGGATGATCCTCGAACCTTTAAATCTTTAATGACTGTTACCGAATCGCCATCTTTTAAAACAGCTCCATTGCTATCGCGAACGATTAACTCATCATTCTCATCCATTGTATTCTTGTTTTTTGGTTAATTAATGAAAAGCTAGATTACTTATTCCAGCCATTTTTATTATTTCTAAATCCTAAAAGGCGTTGAGCCAGATCAGGACGTTTTAATTGCGTCAAGCGATTACGAATCCAATCTTTGTACTCTGGCTTGTACCAAAAGAAATACTTATTTTGATTCTGCTTTTCTTCCCTTGTTTTGGCCGTTTTAACGGGCTGCAAAGTGTAAGGGTGCACGCCAGAATAATAAATCACCTCCGCAACTGTCATTGGGGTAGGCGTAAAATCTTGCACCTGCTCTAAATGGAAGCCTAAATCCTTCGTTTCTGCTGCTAGATTCGCCATATCTTCTTCTTCACAACCGGGGTGAGAAGAGATGAAATACGGGATGAGGGGTTGTTTTAGACCAAATTTGGCAGAAATCTCATCATATTTCTTCTTAAACGCATGGAAATATTTGAATGAGGGCTTACGCATTACACGTAATGTTGCGTCAGAAGTATGCTCAGGAGCGACTTTCAAACGACCAGAAACGTGGCGCGTAATCAATTGCTCCATGTATTCGTCGTGATTACCATCCTGGTTATTCTTATTGAAATCGTCCACTAAAAGATCATAGCGAACCCCAGATCCAACAAAAGCCTTTTTGATGGCTGGGTGCTTATCCACTTTGCGGTAAATATCCGTCAAAGGTTTGTGTGAAGTATCTAAGTTATTGCAAATGACTGGGTGGATACAAGAAGGGCTGACACAACGTGCACAAATCTCCTCATCTTTCCCTTTCATTCTGTACATGTTCGCAGAAGGACCTCCTAAGTCAGAAATATAGCCTTTGAAATCAGGTGCTTTGGTGATTTGCTCGACCTCCTTCATGATCGATTTTTCACTCCTCGAAGCAATAAACTTGCCTTGGTGAGCTGAGATCGTACAGAAACTACATCCTCCAAAACATCCGCGGTGCATGTTGACCGAGAATTTGATCATCTCAAAAGCAGGAATAGGTCCACGCTTCCTGTATTTAGGGTGAGGCAAACGAGTATAAGGAAGATCAAATGATTTGTCCATTTCAATCTCCTCCATCGTTTTAAAAGGAGGATTGATAACTAAAACGTTCTCTCCTACTTTTTGAATGATGCGGTTTGCCTGCCACTTATTGGATTCAACTTCTACAATTTTGAAGTTGGATGCGTACTTGATCTTATCTTCTAAACAAACTTCGTGACTTGCTAACTCAACGGTTTCCCAATCGCAAGCAGGAGCTGTTTTCTGCAAGAACGCGACTTGATTAATATGGGTCAAATCGCCCAATTTCTTACCTTCTTTCACCCCACGCATAATCTCGCGCAAAGGCTGCTCTCCCATTCCATATACCAACATGTCGGCACCAGAATCTACTAAAATAGAAGGGAATAATTTATCAGCCCAGTAATCATAATGGGTTACTCTACGCAGAGAAGCCTCGATGCCACCGATTAAAACGGGAACATCTGGGTAAATTTCTTTTAAAATCTTCGTGTATACGGTGGTCGCATAATCTGGTCTAAAACCTGCTTCTCCACCTGGGGTATAGGAATCATTCGAACGCAAACGCTTGTTAGCAGTATAATGATTCACCATGGAATCCATACATCCTGCGGTTACTCCGAAAAAGTACTTAGGCTTACCTAATTTCTTGAAATCACGTAAATCGTCTTTCCAGTTTGGCTGAGCAACAATACCCACTTTCAAACCCTCACTTTCCATGATTCTACCGATGACAGCCGTGCCAAATGCCGGGTGATCCACATAGGCATCACCTGAAATTAAAATCACGTCCAGTTCATCCCAGCCACGTTTTTCTACCTCTTTTTTCGTGAGGGGCAGCCAGTCAGTTATCGGTCTTTCTTCCATAATGTAAAATTAGGGGAATTTGGGGGCTTAACCTATTGAATATCCTGCCAAAAATCAGAAGCGAATTGACTTTTTTTTAGTAAATTCGTTCATAGTGATGAATTAAACCTATTTCTACCAATTGAATACCGCCGAACTTCTATATCAATCCATTCAGTCATTGGCTAGTACAACTGAACTAGCTTGGGTAGAGGATAAATTGAAAGCTGATTCTAAAGGTTTGTCTTTGGCCTTTGTGATGGTTCCGCGCCAGGTGGCTAAAACACATGTTGGCATTATCCCAGGTTGGAATTGGCAAAATGGCACACTTGATCAACTCGTTCGCGTTTACCTATTAATTCAGCTAGCTGAAAAAGAAGATGGAAAATCTAGAATCGAGACCTTATTTGATACCGCGGAAATGAATGAATTAGTCGCACTTTACCGCGCTTTGCCCGTTTTACCTACGCCGGAAATCTGGTTACATCGGGCTACTGATGCAGTTAGATCTAATATGGGGCCGGTTTTTGATGCCATTGCTTTTGGAAATCCATACCCCTTCCATTATTTCAGCGAATTAGCCTGGAACCAATTAGTCTTAAAATGCATTTTCAATGATAAGCCTATCCATTTAATCGAAGGATTGGATGAACGTGCAAATCAAGCTTTGGCTAATACCCTGGCCGATTTTGCACACGAAAGATGGGCGGCAGGAAGACGAGTTCCTTCGCAAGTTTGGCGATTAATCCGAAACTTCCAGACAGATACAAAAGAACAAGATTTGGCAAAACTTGCTCAAAGTGAAGATCCGAACGATCAAAAAGCCGCTGAATTAATCAGCCAAAATAGCCCTCTAGAAGCCTGGAAGGTCTTAGAAAAAGAAGAAACAGCCTATTAATATGTGCCAAAACACCAACGAACAAAAATTAAATCCCTCTCATTTCGAGGGATCCACTGAGGAAAAACAAACTGCCCAAGAAGTGGACGGCGGCTTCGCGGCCTATACACAAGGGATGAAGTTTTTCGACCCTCACGTTCACATGACTTCCCGTACCACCGATGATTACCAGGCACTGGCGGATGCGGGTGTGGTGGCCATCATTGAACCGGCTTTTTGGCTGGGGCAACCCCGTACTGGATTAGCTTCGTTTAAGGATTATTTTGCTAGTTTAGTGGGTTGGGAGCGTTTTAGATCCTCTCAGTTTGGGATAAAGCATTATTGCACAATCGGCTTAAACTCTAGAGAGGCGAATAACGAAGCGCTAGCGGAAGAGGTAATGGAGATTTTGCCCTTGTTTTTGCAGAAAGAGGGCGTTGTGGGAGTAGGCGAAATTGGTTTTGATGACCAAACGGCAGCAGAGGAAAAATACTACAGAGCTCAATTAGAGCTCGCAAAAGAGATGGGCTTGCCTGTACAAGTGCACACACCTCACCGGGATAAGAAAAAGGGAACTGAACGCAGTATGGCTATTGCCTTAGAGCACGGTTTAGCGCCCCATATGGTAGTGATTGACCACAATAATGAAGAGACAGTTAAATCGGTTTTAGACCAAGGTTTCTACGCTGCCTTTACTATTTATCCGTTTACAAAGATGGGCAATGAGCGAATGGTAGAGATTGTGAAGCAATATGGATCGGAACGCATTATGGTGAATTCGGCAGCGGATTGGGGAATTTCTGATCCTTTGGCCATACCTAAAACGGCGGCCTTAATGAAAATCAAAGGGATTTCTGATGCGGATATCCAAAAAGTGACCTACCAAAATGCCCTCGATTCCTTCGCCCAAAGTGGACAAATCAACGAGAAAGACTTCATTCACGGTTTAGAAATCGATCAATCTTTGAGGTTTAATGGAAACACAGTGTTGCGTGGCGGTCAAGCTCCTCGCGTGGACAAAAACTCGATCTTCATTCGCTAATGTCTAAAATCAGAGCTTTTGCCGAGCTTACTCGGCCTGCGAATGTAGTCACAGCACTGTCTGATATTATGGCAGGCTTAGCCATAGTAGGCTTTATTTTTGGTCAATTAGAATACCAGTTTTACCCTGCCCTATTTTTAGGAATATCAAGCATGTGTTTATACGCAGGTGGCGTGGTGTTTAATGATGTATTTGATCATGAATTAGATCGCACAGAAAGGCCTGAAAGAGCCTTACCGAGTGGTCGAATCAAAAGATCAGAAGCTATTACAGGGGGAATCTTGTTATTAGCACTAGGCATATTTCTGGCCTTTTGGCAAAGTAGACTAAGCGGATTTGTAGCCATTTTCATTACCGCCTTAGCGCTTTTTTATGATTGGAAAGGGAAGCATATGCGGATTTTTGGGCCTATAAATATGGGTCTGTGCAGAGCATTCAATTTACTATTAGGAATGAGCGTGTATGAATTAGGGGTTTTAGAACACTTCCCTGTGATTGGTATCCCCTTGGTTTACATAGCGGCGATTACTCTGGTGAGCCGCGGAGAAGTACACGGAGGCAAGGCGATTACGCTGTATTTTGCTGGCTTTTTGTTTTTAGTCGTTCACGCTTCACAATTATATTTCGCAGAGAAAGCTGAATTTGCCTTGGTATTTGTCTTGGCCCACTTTATCCTGATTTTCAGAAAACTAGGGGTAGCGATTAAGAATCCAATAGGCAAAAACATTGGATTAACAGTAAAAACAGGGGTTTTGACACTTATATTGATGAATGCAGCTTGGGTGGCTTCGAGTGGACAATGGATCGTCGCCCTCTTTGTTTTAGCCTTATTACCCGTATCTTTGGGTTTAGCTAAAAAATTCGCCGTTACGTAAACCTATGCAATCTTTAAAACAACATTTTCAGGTACCCTATTCCTACGAGGTATTCTTCACGGAACGTTTATTTGCGCCAGAAAATCGCGTTTTTGCTGATTTTGTCCAAAACTTT
>CANFWR010000115.1 GCA_947450865.1 Cytophagaceae bacterium | reverse complement strand
GCCCAGCCCATTGCCATTCAGAGGGATATGAGGCGCACGATTCAGTGATTAGAAGTGGCCAAACTTTCTTGAAAGGAAATGATGGAAAGGAATATGGCTTACAGGTTTTTGGGGAACATACCCTGAAAAATTTGCAAGGTGCCTTGCATATCTGTTCACAATTAGGCGTGAGTGAAACTGAATTCTACACCGCCATTCAATCCTTCAAAGGAGCGGCGAAACGGTTAGAATGGGTAGGTGAATCTGATACGCAATTGCTATACAAAGATTTTGCCCACGCTCCTTCGAAAGTGAAAGCGACCACTCAGGCTTTGAAAGCCCAATTTCCACAACGCAAATTAGTGGCCGCACTCGAATTGCATACATTTAGCAGTTTGAATCCAGCGTTTCTTCCGGAATACAAAGGGACTTTAGCAGATGCCGATTTAGCGATTATTTACTTAAGCGAACACGCGAGGGCCATTAAGCGAATGGATAAAATCGAAGCAGAAACGGTTCAAACCTATTTCAATCACCCCAACTTAGTCGTGGTACGTGAACAAGAAGAGCTGAAGCAAATCCTGTTAAAACAAAATCAGGAAAACCAAAACCTATTGATGATGTCGTCTGGCACCTTCGATGGTCTCGATTTTCCTGGATTAGCTACGGAACTCGGATTACGAATTCAATAAGACGTCTAATTCTTCTTTAAATCCCGTCAATAAAATCTCCTTCATCGAGATTTTACGTTTCTGGGTATTGATTTTACTCAAAGTGATTTTATCCTCCATCATGCGAGTCGCCTCCGATTCTGCGATGAAAGATTCGAGTTCGCCTTTCTCTTTCTTCGCCATATAATCCATTTGGTTGATCATAATCTTCAACTGCTCGATCCGTGGCTTCTCATTTAAATTCGCGTGGCGATACGAAATCACCCGCAATAAATAATTCATCTCGAAGATCTTATCGCAAATCGTGCGAAAACGCTCGGCGAGTGAGCGATCCATATTTTTGATTTGGGTGGAAATCTCTTTCCACTTTATTAAATAAGCTTTTGCTAAATCTGCGGTGGCTACAATATTGACTTGATCTTTTAATTTCAATTCCAATTCCCCTGTCATCGTCGTTAATTCTAACACACGAGGATCAACGCGAGGTTTGTAGTCAATTCCTTTAATGCGGTTATATTTCTCGAAGAACATATCGTTTGCCTTCTTGAAGTTCTTCCAAAGCATCGACTGCTTCTTAGGCGGCAATCCGACCACATTCTTCCATTCCTTCTGAATCTCCTTCACTTTCACCACCGAATCATCGATGTCTTCTGCCTTACGCAATTGGTGCACGTTATCGATATAGCCTTGAAGAATTAATATCTTCTCATCGATCTGGCGGTTCTTTTCTTCAAAATAGGCGCGACGCTTCAAGAAGAAGGCATCTAATACTTCTTGGAATTCAGCCGTTAGTTGATCTTGAAATTGTTTGTCGACTGGACCCGTCTTCACCCACTTCATCTTCACTTCCATCAACTTATCCGTCGATTCCACTACGTCCTCTTCTTCTGAAATTTCTTTCGCATCTTGAATTAAGGCACGTTTGATTTCGAGGTTTTTGACCTGATTCGCCTGAATTAATTCTTTTAAATAGGCTTCGTGCTTCTCTAATTCTGCTAATAAAGGTTTGAAATCCCCTAGTCCATCGAATTCGATGAGGTAGGTTTGCATTTGCAAGACTTTGGTCAGAAATGATCCTTTATTTTGTGCTGCTTCAATTTCAGCAGACAAACCTTTCACCTTGCTTACCGCGAGGTCAAAACGTTTCACAAAATAGGCTAGGGCTTCTTCCTCTGAGTTGCGTACGAAACCGATTTCGCGCTCAGGATAGTTTAAATAGGCGTTGATGAAAACTTTGCCGTCGCGGCAAAATCCAAACTCGTTTGATGTGGGCTGGCTCATATGTTTTAAAGAAAGAGCTTCAAGCAGATGCTTTGGCTCAAATGTTAATCGTAAATCTTAATACACCTCTAATTTATTTAAAAAATTGCGATATTTGTGGGTTGTATAAAAATAAAATTTAATGAGTAACGAAACTATCATCTTTTCGATGGAGCGTGTGTCGAAAGTCATTCCTCCTCAAAAGACCATTATAAAAAATATCTATTTGTCGTTTTTCTACGGGGCAAAAATCGGTGTCTTGGGTCTTAACGGCTCTGGAAAGTCCACTCTATTGCGCATTATCGCCGGAATCGACAAATCTTACACGGGTGATGTCGTATTTTCACCTGGTTATACGGTAGGTTTATTAGAGCAAGAACCGCAATTAGACCCGAACAAAACGGTGATCGAAGTCGTGGAAGAAGCGGTTGTAGAAATCAAGAACCTGTTAAAGGAATTCGATGAGATTAATGAGGCTTTTGGGGATCCAGATGCTGATTTTGATAAATTATTAGCGCGCCAGGGCGAGGTCCAAGAGAAACTGGATCACTTCAACGCCTGGGAATTAGATACGCGGTTAGAGAAGGCAATGGACGCTTTGCGTTGCCCGCCTTCCGATGCCTTAGTGAGCACGCTTTCAGGGGGTGAAAAACGCCGTGTGGCCCTTTGTCGCTTATTATTACAAGAGCCGGATGTCCTTTTATTAGATGAGCCGACTAACCACTTGGATGCAGAATCCGTGGACTGGTTAGAGCAGCATTTACGTCAATACAAGGGTACAGTGATCGCCGTAACCCACGATAGATATTTCTTGGATAACGTGGCGGGCTGGATTTTAGAACTAGATCGCGGCGAAGGTATCCCATGGAAAGGAAATTATTCGTCCTGGTTAGAGCAAAAACAGAATCGTTTAGCGCAAGAAGAGAAGACAGAATCCCGTCGTCAAAAGACCTTGCAGCGTGAGTTAGAATGGGTGCGTATGGCGCCAAAAGCACGTCAGGCGAAGTCCAAAGCGCGTATTGGAGCTTACGAAAAACTTCTTTCAGAAGAGAACAAGCAGAAAGAGGACAAGTTAGAATTATTCATACCAGCGGGTCCTCGTTTAGGAAATAAGGTGATCGAGGTTCAGGGTGTTTCGAAATCGTTTGGCGACAAATTATTGTACGAAAACCTTAGCTTCTCGCTTCCTCCAGCTGGTATTGTCGGAATTATCGGGCCAAACGGTGCGGGTAAAACGACTTTATTTAATTTGATCACGGGCAAAATTGAACCTGATTCAGGTACTTTCGAAGTAGGGGAAACGGTAAAATTAGCTTATGTCGATCAAGAGCACAACCAATTGAAAGCAGAGAAATCTGTTTTCGAAACGGTTTCAGACGGAAACGATTGGGTGATGTTAGGCGGAAAGCAGGCAAATGCGCGTGCTTACGTCAGCAAATTCAACTTTAACGGTGCCGATCAAGAGAAGAAAATCAGTATGTTGTCAGGTGGTGAGCGTAACCGCGTTCACTTAGCGATGATGTTGAAGGAAGGCGCAAACGTTTTATTACTCGATGAGCCGACCAACGATTTGGATGTAAATACACTTCGAGCATTAGAGGAAGGTTTAGAGAACTTCGCGGGTTGTGCGGTAGTCATCTCCCACGACCGTTGGTTCTTAGACCGCATCGCGACGCATATTTTAGCCTTTGAAGGAGATTCTCAGGTGGTTTGGTTTGAAGGAAATTATTCAGAATACGAAGAATCACGTAAGAAACGCTTAGGGGATACAACGCCTAAACGTATTCGGTACAAGAAATTGCAGTAAGTATGAACTCGAGAGAAAAAATTCAGGCAGTCATTGATGAAATGGGCAAAGTGGTCATTGGCCAGGAACGCCTGATTAATCGCTTATTAGTAGGCCTTTTCACGGGCGGTCACGTCCTATTAGAAGGGGTGCCTGGATTAGCGAAGACATTGACTATTAATACCTTAGCTAAAATTCTCGACCTTCATTTTCACCGTATCCAATTCACTCCGGATTTGTTACCCGCAGATTTAGTGGGAACGATGATTTACAATCCGAAGAAATCCGAATTTGAAGTCAAAAAAGGACCCATTTTTGCGCAAATCATCCTAGCAGATGAGATTAACCGTGCCCCGGCTAAGGTGCAATCAGCTTTATTAGAAGCGATGGCGGAGAAACAGGTGACGATTGGGGATACGACCTATCCTTTGGACAAACCGTTCTTAGTATTAGCGACTCAAAATCCAGTGGAACAAGAGGGTACTTTCCCGCTTCCAGAAGCACAGGTGGATCGTTTTATGCTTAAAGTATTCTTGAATTACCTAGACAAGGATCAGGAATTAGCCGTGATGCGCCAGAAATCTAATATGGATTTCAACTACGAGCCTAAAACCATTTTAACCGCAGAGGATATCGCCAAAATCCGAAAGGAAATTAACGAAATCACGATTTCGGAGACTTTGGAGAAATACATCATCGAACTCGTTTTTGCAACGAGAAATCCAGCGGAATATGGCTTGACACAAGAGGCAGGATATATCCAATTCGGGGCCTCTCCGCGGGCAAGTATCCAATTAAATTTAGCCGCGAAAGTGATGGCCTATTTAGAAGGACGCGATTATGTTTTGCCGGAGGACATTAAAGAAATGGCCCCTGATATCCTAAATCACCGCATTATCCTAAACTATGTGGCGGAAGCGGATAACATCACTACGCTTCAAATCATCCAGTCTATCCTAAGTAGCGTAGCAATTAATCGCTAATTTTTGGGTAAAAATGGGCTCTTTTGTGCTTTAATAGCAAATTAGATCTTATGAAATACCTGGTTATCCTTTGCCTCTTCTTCTTTAGTTTCACCGCCTCGGAACCGATGCATGTTTTCCTCATTGGGGATTCGACGATGGCGGATAAAGTATCTGCTGATTTTCCTGAGACGGGTTGGGGGATGCCATTTGCATCGTTTTTTAATGAAGCCGTAGAGGTCCAAAACCACGCCTACAATGGGAGAAGCACGAAAAGCTTCCGTCGCGAAGGCCGTTGGGCGAAGGTATTTAACCAGATCAAAAAAGGGGATTATGTGTTGATTCAGTTTGGCCATAATGATGCCAAAGTCTCAGACACCAGCCGTTACGCACCAGCACAAACCGATTTCCGCGAAAACCTAATTCGTTATGTGCGCGAAACACGTTCAAAAGGCGGAATCCCCGTCTTATTAACTCCCACTCAACGTAGAAAATTTGATTCTACGGGTGTATTTGTAGACCAACATGCGGATTATCCAAGTGTCGTTCGCGAAGTGGCTACGGCGGAAAAAGTGCTTTTAATCGACATCGAAAAAGAAAGCAAGAAATACATTGCAGCAGAAGGTCCAGAAGGCGCGAAAAAGATGTTCTTGCATTACCCAGCTGGCATCTTCAAGAAATTCAGTAAAGGCGTGGCGGATGATACGCACTTCTCTCCTTTTGGTGCTAAAAAAATAGCCTCACTAGTGGCAGAAGGCATTTTAGCTTCGAACGAGCACTTGCGCAGCTTCTTACAGAAATCATCCTTCTCTCAGAAATATGTTTTTGAATTGCCGAATGTGGCGATGACGGCATTTAAAAAAGACACGTTTAATATTGTTGCATACGGTGCCGTTTCATCAGCTAGCAAGTTGAACACCTCAGCCATACAGCAAACCATCGACATGGCTGCAAAACAGGGCGGTGGTGTGGTACGCGTTCCGGCGGGATTCTTCGTTACGGGTGCAATTACCTTACGCTCCAATATCAACTTCCACTTAGACGCTGGCGCGGTATTGCAGTTCAGCGCGGATGCGGCGCAATATCCCCTTGTGAGAACAAACTGGGAAGGCGTGGATGCCATCAGAGCCCAATCCCCGATAACGGCGATAGGTGAACGTAACATTGCGATTACGGGTTCTGGAATCATCGACGGAAACGGAGAGGCTTGGCGACCGGTGAAGAAAGGGAAATTAACACCAGGAGAATGGGATAAATTGGTTCGTTCTGGCGGCATTTTAGATGATAAAAAAGATACTTGGTATCCAACTGAACGCGCATTGAAAGGCTCTAAAATGGATCAGCCTGGCGTCATCGCGGCAGGATTCAATGAAGCCAAAGCAGAAGAAATCAAAGAATTCCTTCGCCCTAACATGATCTCCCTGCGCGAATGCGAGCAGATTTTATTAGAAGGAGTTACCTTCCAAAACTCCCCAGCGTGGAACGTACACCCCCTACTTTGCAAACACTTAACAGTTGACAACATCACCGTTAAGAACCCTTGGTTCGCCCAAAACGGCGATGGTATCGACATCGAATCGTGTGAATATGTATCCGTTCGCAATTCTAAATTTGACGTAGGTGACGATGGTATCTGTTTAAAATCAGGCAAAGATGCTGAGGGCAGAAAAAGAGGCCGCCCTAGCGCCCATATCACCATCGAAAATTGTGTGGTATTCCACGGACACGGTGGCGTGGTGGTAGGTAGCGAAATGTCAGGTGGCGTACACGATCTTTTCGTATCTAACTGCCAGTTTTTAGGAACCGACGTAGGATTACGTTTCAAAACAGCCCGCGGCCGTGGTGGCGTGGTCGAAAACGTCTACATCCAAGATATTAGTATGAAAAATATTTCGGGTGAGGCGATCTTGTTCGATATGTATTACCAAGGGAAAGATCCGGTGGCTACTTTTGGAAACGGAAGCGAAACACCTAAAATCGAAAGCAAACCAGTCGATGCCGGCACTCCTCAGTTCAAAAATATCTACGTAGATCGCGTCGTAGCAAAAGGAGCTGAAACCGGATTACTCGTGCGTGGATTACCGGAAATGCCGATCCACCACATTTATCTTTCAAACTTAGACATCGAGGCGAAACAAACCTATCGCGTGATCGAAGCCTCGGATATTCAATTAACGAACGCTAATTTTACGCAAACCGGAGACAAAAAACCGGAGTTGATTAATGTCAAACGTTGGAAATTTAACGTTCAATAATAATACTCGGATCGACTACATAGCGGCCAGATTGATCTCCAAATAGCGACAATCCACCTTCTATCGATTCGAATCGCAAGATCAATTTACCCGTTTTAGCAGCTTGTTGCCAAGCAGCCGCTGGAATCACTCCTTGTACTAAATAGCCGTAGGTTCCTGCTTCGTCCAGTTTGTTGTTGCGCGCCTGGTAATGCCAAGACAAGATGCCTTGGTGGTCTGCTGGGTCGTCCGCTAAAATAGTTTCAACCGCAACAACCCCGTTTGCACTTACTTTCAATTTTGCTGGGCTGGCATAGCGATCCGTTTGTGGATAGGCATTTGGATTTACGCCCGGATCAAAGGTTCCTTTGCCTAGCATATAATCGCCATCCATCTTACCCGCATCATCCCGGTCTT